>JAGQUE010000490.1:0-3730 GCA_020438665.1 Nocardioidaceae bacterium
TCGTGCTCGCCTGGCGCACGCGGCGCGAGTTCCCGGCCAGGGCGGCGCGACGCAGTCTCCCGGCCGCCGTGGCGTTCTTCCTGCTCGGCGGGGCCGTCACGCTGGGGGTGGGCCGCTTCCTGGTCGAGCGGTTCGGCACCGTGCCGAAGAACCTCTCCGCGCTCGCTGACGTCTGGAACTCGATGATCGGTGACGTCGGACGGATCCCCGACGATGGTCTGGGCACGCTGAGTGCCCCGATCTGGGTCCGGCTGGTCGCGAGCGCGCTCGGGGCGGTCACCGTCCTCGGGGCGACCTACCTGCTGCTGCGTGCCCCCCGGTTCACCCGCAGCCTGACCGCCGCCGACGATGCCGCCGTACGCGCGCTGCTCCGGGAGTTCGGCGACCAGGATTCGTTGGGCTACTTCGCGACCCGGCGCGACAAGGCGGTCGTCTGGGACGCTGGGGACCCGATGCAGGCGAGGGCGGGCATCTCCTACCGCGTCTTCGGGTCGGTCTGTCTCGCCAGCGGTGACCCCCTCGGCGACCCGCTCCAGTGGGACCGCGCGATCGACGCCTGGCGCCGGCTGGCGCGCAACAACGGCTGGTCGCTCGCCGCCATCGGCGTCGGCACCCAGGGGGCGCTCGCGTTCCAGCGAGCCGGGCTGGACGCCTTCGAGCTCGGCGACGAGGCCATCGTGGACCTGGGCGTCTTCTCGCTCAACGGGCCGGGCATGAAGCCGGTGCGGCAGGCGGTCAATCGGCTGCGTCGGCGTGGCTACACCACCGAGATCCAGCGCCACTCCGCGCTGGCCGAGGGGGAGTTCACCGACCTCGAGGAGGCCGCTTCACACTGGCGCGGTGACGGCGGTGACGAGCGAGGCTTCTCCATGGCGCTCGGCAGGCTGGGTGACGGGCTCGACGGCGACTGCGTGCTGGTCGCCGCCCGCGACGCCGAGGGTGCCTTACGCGGGTTCCTCTCCTTCGTCCCCTGGGGCCGGACCGGCCTCTCGCTCGACCTGATGCGACGCGACCCCGCCGCCGACAACGGCCTGGTCGAGCTGATGGTCGCCGATCTGGCGGAGCGGGCGGGACCCATGGGCGTCGGACGGGTCTCGCTCAACTTCGCGATGTTCCGCGAGGCGTTCGAGCGCGGCGGTGAGGTGGGGGCCGGACCGCTGGCCAGGCTGTGGCGTCAGGCGCTGCTCGCGGCCAGCCGCAACTGGCAGCTGGAGTCCCTCTATCGCTCCAACGCCAAGTATCTCCCCGAGTGGCAGCCGCGCTACCTGTGCTTCGAGTACGCCGGCGACCTGTTGCGCGTCGGCGCCGCAGCCGGCAACGCCGAGGGTTTCCTTACCCGGCCCTCGCTGCGGCGGCTGCTCGGTCGGGCCGAGCCGGAGATGCTCGGGCAGGGAACGGGGGACTATGCCGCGGAGGTCGCTGCGCTGATGCCCCCGCCGCGCGACCACATCGCCGAGGCACTGAGCGACCGGGGTCTGCCCGAGCAGGTGCGGGTCCGGCGCGCCAAGGTGAAGCGGCTGCGCGAGCGGGGGATCGACCCCTATCCGGTCGGCTACCCCCGGACCCACACGCTGGCCGAGGTTCGCTCGCGGGCCGGTGACCCCGCCCCCGACGTCAGGACCGGCATCCGCGTCTCGGTGGTGGGCCGGATCATGCTCAAGAGGGAGCACGGTGGCCTCGGGTTCGCCACGCTGCGCGACGGCTCGGGCGACCTCCAGGTGATGATCGCCCAGGACGCCGTCGGCCCCGAGCTGATGGACCTGTGGAAGCGCGACCTCGACCTCGGTGACCACATCGGCGTCACCGGCCAGGTGATCACCACCCGCTCCGGGGAGCTGTCGGTGGCCGCCGAGTCGCTCGCGCTGACCAGCAAGGCGTTGCGGCCGCTCCCCGACAAGCGCAAGGGGCTGACCGACCCTGAGGCAAGGGTGCGTGCGCGTCAGGTCGACCTGATCGTCCGGCCACGCGCTCGGGAGATCGCCTATCTGCGCAGCACCGTCGTCGCCAGCGTGCGCGACTCGCTGCACCGCCGGGGCTTCGTGGAGGTCGAGACCCCGATCCTCCAGCTGATCCACGGTGGCGCAAACGCGCGCCCGTTCGAGACCCACATCAACGCCTATGACCTCGACCTCTATCTGCGCATCGCCACCGAGCTGCACCTCAAGCGGCTGATCGTCGGTGGCATCGAGAAGGTCTTCGAGATCGGCAAGCAGTTCCGCAACGAGGGGGCGGACTTCAGGCACAACCCCGAGTTCACCTCGCTGGAGCTCTATGAGACCTATGGCGACTACCACTCGATGCGGGTGCTGACCCGGGAGATCATCCAGGAGGCCGCGATCGCGGTCTATGGCGCCCCGGTCGCCCGCCACACCCAGCCCGACGGCTCGACCGTCGAGTACGACCTGTCGGGGGAGTGGCCGGTCAAGACCCTGACCGAGGCCGTCTCGGAGGCACTGCAGGACGAGATCACCAACGACACCCCTACCAAGGTGCTGCGGCGGCACGCGGAGAAGGTCGGTCTCGAGGTCTTGCCCGACGCCTCCTGGGGCTTCCTGCTCGAGGCGCTCTATGGCGAGCTGTGCGAAGGGCAGACCACGACGCCGGTGTTCTACACCGACTTCCCCAAGGAGAATGCCCCGCTGACCCGCAGCCACCGGCACGACGCACGGCTGGCCGAGAAGTGGGACCTGGTCATTTTCGGGTCCGAGCAGGGCACCGCCTACTCCGAGCTGATCGACCCGCTCGACCAGCGCGAGCGGCTCGTCGCGCAGTCGCTGCTGGCCGCGGCCGGTGACGCCGAGGCGATGCAGGTCGACCACGACTTCCTGGTCGCCCTGGAGTCCGGCATGCCGCCGACGGGTGGCATGGGCATGGGCATCGACCGTCTGGTGATGAACCTGACGGGGCTCGGCATCCGAGACACCATCTTGTTCCCACTCGTCCGACCCCAGGCCTGAGGGGCCTGCGGAGGGTCACGCGGGGGTCACCCGCTGGCACACCGACCGCAGGTCCTAGCCGGTGAGGATCGCGCGCGCCACGTCGAGCACGTCGGCCGGGTCGACCAGCCGGACGATGTCAGGAGGCTCGTCGAGCATCTCGTACGCCGCGTGGTGCAGGGCCGAGGGCGTCTCCACGATCAGAGGGATGTCGTGGATCCGGCAGATGTGGAACAGGTCCTGGAAGGTGAGGTCGCTCTGGTCGCGTGCCTCCCGGTCGGGGGCGACGATCTTGTGGACATAGGCGATCAGCAGGTCCACCCGGTTGGTGTCGTTGATCAGCCGGGCATGGCTGCCGTGGTGGTCGCGTCCGTTGGACACCGGGATGGTGTCGTAGCCGTCGCACATCAGTGCGGTCAGCACCGGCGCGTCGGTGCCCTCGAAGTAGCCGATCCGTTTGCGTGCCATCTCGCCCTCCTCTACACGACGCCCTGCGCCAACATGGCGGAAGCGACCTTCTCGAAACCGGCGATGTTGGCCCCGACGACATAGTTGCCCGGCTGGTCATAGTCGGCGGCCGCCGTGAGGCAGCTGTGGTGGATGTCGACCATGATGCCGAGCAGCCGGGAGTCGACCTGTTCTCGTGTCCAGGTGGAGAAGGTCGCGTTCTGCACCATCTCCAGCCCACTGACCGCGACACCACCGGCGTTGGCGGCCTTGCCGGGCCCGAACAGGATCCCGGCGTCGACGAAGCGGCGTACGGCGTCCGGCTCGCTCGGCATGTTGGCGCCCTC
>JAGQUE010000490.1:3772-4236 GCA_020438665.1 Nocardioidaceae bacterium
AGCTCGTTCTGGGTCGCGCAGGGGAGGGCGACCTCGGCGCCCTCGACAGCCCACGGTCGCTCACCGGCCCGGAACTCGCAGCCCACGTGCTCGGCGTACTCCGAGATGCGGCCCCGCCGCACCTCCTTGAGATCGATGATCCACGCGAGCTTCTCCTCGTCGATGCCGTCCTTGTCATAGACCGTGCCCGAGGAGTCCGACATCGTCAGGACCGTCCCGCCGAGCCGGATCACGTTCTCGGCGGCGTACTGCGCCACGTTGCCGGAGCCGGAGATCAGGCACCGCTTGTGGAAGATGCTGTCGTCTCGGGTCTTGAGCATCTGGTCGGCGAAATAGACGGTGCCATAGCCCGTCGCCTCCGGCCGGATCAGGCTGCCGCCCCACGTCGTGCCCTTGCCGGTGAGGATGCCGGCGAACTCGTTGGCCAGCCGCTTGTACTGACCGAACAGGAAGCCGATCTCGCG
>JAGQUE010000491.1 GCA_020438665.1 Nocardioidaceae bacterium
AAGAAGGCTCCCGCCAAGAAGGCCGCCAAGAAGGCCTGACGCGTCAACCTCGACGAGGCCACCGCTCCGACGGAGTGGTGGCCTCGTGGCGTTGCGAGACCTGGCCGGGCCGTCGCGACGCGCGGTCAGTGGCCGTGCAGCAGCACCGATCGGGTGTGGGGGCCGACGCCCAGGTCCAGTGCGAGGTCGAGGTCGTGCGGCGTGTCGACGTCCGTGCGCAACCCGATCAGGTCGCCGGTGATCTCGACGGCGCCGGCAGCCAGGTGGCGCGCGCGCGAGCCCGGCCCGAAGGCCGGCGAGAAGAGGCCGTACGGCGCGGCGTACGTCGTCGTGCCGGTCCCCGCGGCGTCGGCGACGATGGCTGGTCGGTCCAGCGGCAGCAGCGCCAGGGCGGCGCCGAGCTCGTCGGGTCGCACCGACGGGAGGTCGGCGCACAGGGCGACCGGATGGGCGGCGGACCACCGGTCCTGGGCGACCTGGGCGCCGGCCACCAGGCTGTCGTTGAGCCCGCCCGGGTCCGGCACGACCAGACAGCCCATCGCGCCGGCGGGGCCGCCGACCGTGGGGTCGTTGGTCGACACGACGACCGCGGCGACGCCGGTGGTGTCCAGCGCGGTGGCGATCGCGTCGAGGGCGAACGCCGCCGCCAGCTGGGCGCGCAGCTGCGTGCCCAAGACATCCAGACGCGACTTGCCGACCGTCGTCGGCTTCACCGGGACCACGACCACGAATGACGTCACCACAGCGGGTGATCCTGCCAAACCCGGTGGTGCGGGTAGCCTGCTGCCCGACGTGTCGGGGAGTTGGATGCACAGGAGGAACGGCTGGTGACGGTTCGCAAGCTGTCGCAGAAGCGAGGCTGGGCCTGGAACGTCGCCGTGCCCACGGTCAAGCCGCCGCTGCTTGCGATCGTGTCGCGGACCTGGGTCGACGGCACCAAGATCCCGGCCACCGGCGGCTGCATCGTGGTGTGCAACCACATCTCCCATCTCGACCCGCTGCTGATGGCGCACTTCGTCTATGACCACGGCCGCATCCCGCGCTACCTCGCCAAGGCCGGTGTCTTCAGGAACAAGGTCCTCGGGTTCTTCCTCACGGCCGCGGGCCAGATCCCGGTCGAGCGGTTGAGCGCCAACGCGGCGGGCGCGTTCGCCGCCGCCGTCGCCGCGGTCAACGCGGGGGAGTGCGTCGTGGTCTATCCCGAGGGCACTCTCACGCGAGACCCCGACCTCTGGCCGATGGTCGGCAAGTCCGGCGCGGCGCGGATCGCCCTCGAGACCGGGTGTCCCGTGATCCCTGTCGGCCAGTGGGGTGCTCAGGCGGTGCTGCCGCCCTATGCCAAGAAGCCCGACCTGCTGCCCCGCAAGAACGTCACGATGAAGGCCGGCGACCCGATCGACCTCGACGACCTCAGAGCGGTCGAGCCACGCACCACCGCGGTGATCAACGAGGCCACCGACCGGATCATGACTGCGCTCACCGCGCTGGTCGCCGAGATCCGTGGCGAGCAGGCCCCGGCCGAGCGCTTCGACCCGCGCAAGGCGGGCATGGCCGCGACCGGCAATCCTCACAAGGACAAGAAGAAGGGGTCCTCATGACCAAGATCGCCGTCTTCGGTGCGGGCTCCTGGGGCACCGCCTTCTCGATCGTGCTGGCCGACGCCGGCAACGACGTCACCATCTGGGGACGTCGCGAAGAGGTGTGCGCGACCATCAACGACCGGCGCGAGAACACCGACTACCTGCCCGGGATCGCGCTTCCCCCGACCGTCTCGGCGACCCACGACCCCGAGAGGGCGGTCGCCGGGGCCGAGGTCGTCGTGCTCGCCGTGCCGTCCCAGACGCTGCGGGCCAACCTCGCCGGCTGGGCCCCGGTGCTGCCGGCCGAGGCCGTCCTCGTGTCGCTGATGAAGGGTGTCGAGCTCGGCACCCTCAAGCGCATGAGCGAGGTGGTCGCCGAGGTCACCGGCGCCGGTCCCGGACGGATCGCTGTCGTCAGCGGCCCCAACCTCTCCCACGAGATCGCCCGCCGCGAGCCGGCCGCGTCCGTCGTCGCGTGCGCCGACGAGTCCGTCGCCCAGCAGCTCCAGAGGATCGTGCACTCCCCGACGTTCCGGCCCTACACCTCCGTCGACGTGGTCGGCTGCGAGCTCGGCGGCGCCTACAAGAACGTCGTCGCGCTGGCCGTCGGGATGGCGGTGGGACTCGGCTACGGCGACAACGCGACCGCCTCGGTCATCACCCGCGGCCTGGCCGAGACCGCACGGCTCGCGACCCGGCGCGGCGCCAACCCGCTCACCCTCATGGGGCTCGCCGGACTGGGCGACCTGGTCGCGACGTGCTCGTCGCCGCTCTCGCGCAACCGCACGTTCGGCGAGCGGCTCGGGCAGGGCATGACCACCGAGCAGATCTATGCGTCGACGCGCCAGGTCGCCGAGGGCGCCAAGTCCAGCTCCTCGCTGCTCGCGCTCGCCCGCGACAGTGGTGTCGACGCGCCGATCGCCGAGGCCGTGGACGGCGTCATCGCCGGCCAACTGACCGCGCCCGACCTGGTCACCGCCATGCTGTCCCGCGACACCAAGGCCGAGACCGACTGATCGGACGGCCCGGAGCTTCGGGCGCGTCGGCTCAGGGCAGGCGCGCCAGCACCTGCTCCAGGTCGGCCCACAAGTCCTCGACGTCCTCGATGCCGACGCTCATCCGGACCAGCGCCTCGGGGACGGTGGGGATCTCGCCCGTCCAGCGGCGGCGTCGCTCGAAGGTCGACTCGACCCCGCCAAGCGACGTGGCGTGGCGCCACACGGTCGTTGCCCGGGTGAGGATGTCGCCTGCGTCGGGGCCTCCGGCCATCACGACCGACACCATCGCCCCGAACCCGGGGTAGCGGACCTCCGCGAACGCCGGGTGGTCCGTCATCCGTCGGACGAGCTCCTGCGCATTGGCCTGGGCGCGCTCGACCCGCAGATGGAGGGTGCGCAGGCCGCGCAGGGCCAGCCAGGCCTCGAGCGTGCCCGGGATGGCGCCGATCAGGTCGCGGCGGCCCTTGAGAGCGTCATACACCTGATCGTCGCGGGTGAGTACGGCGCCCATGAGGGCGTCGCTGTGGCCGGCGAGATACTTGGTGGCCGAGTGGACGACCAGGTCCGCGCCGAGCTCCAGGGGCCGCTGCAGCAGGGGAGTGGCGAAGGTGTTGTCGACCACGACCCGCGCGCCGGCGGCGTGGGCGCCCTCGATGATGGCGGGCAGGTCGGCCAGCTCCAGCGTGGGGTTGGCCGGCGACTCCAGCCACACGATCGCGGCGTCCTCCGCGGCCGCGATCACCGCGTCGGTGTCGGTGAGGTCGACGAAGACCGCCTGGGCGCGCCCCCGGGTCTCGAGGTCGGCCATCTGCATCACCACGCCGAGATAGGCGTGCTGCGGGCCGACGACCTTCTCGCCCTGCGCGATGAGGTCGAGCACGGTGGCGGCGGCCGCCAGGCCGGAGGCGAACGTCAGGCAGCGGCCGCCCTCGAGCTCGCCGAGGGCCTCTTCGAAGGCGACCCAGGTCGGGTTGGTGTAGCGGCCGTACTCCAGGTCGCCGCCGGCGATATAGGTCGAGGCCATCGTGATGGCCGGGTTGAGCGGCGCATCCGGGACAGCGGCGGGGCGGCCGGCCGTCACGGCGACGGTCGCCGGGGCGAGTCCGGGCGTGGTGTCAGCGGGTGGGTCGACGGGCATGCCGACCAGACTAGGCCGGTAGGGTCGGCTGCGATGACCGAGCCAACATCGCAAGACCCCGCCCGCAAACCCCGTGTCGCCGTGGTGTTCGGAGGCAGGTCCAGCGAGCACGCCATCTCGTGTGTGACGGCCGGCAGTGTCCTCGCGGCGATCGACGCCGACGCCTACGACGTCGTACCCATCGGCATCGCGACCGACGGGCGCTGGGTGCTGGAGTCCGCTGACCCCGAGCGGCTGCGCATCACCGGCCACGACGTCCTGCCCAGCGTGGACGCCGGGCGCGCGGGCATCGCGCTGGCCCGTGACGCGAACGGCGCCGACCTGGTCGTCTCCGAGCCGACCGCCCCGCCGCACAGCCTCGGCGAGGTCGACGTGGTCTTCCCACTGCTCCACGGCCCGTGGGGTGAGGACGGCACCATCCAGGGCATGTTCGAGATGGCGGGGGTCCGCTATGTCGGCGCCGGGGTGCTCGCCTCGGCCGTCAGCATGGACAAGGCCTACATGAAGGTCGTGCTCGCGGCCGCGGGCCTGCCGGTCCTGCCGTCGGTGACGATCACCCGCCGTGACTGGGAGAGCGACCCGATGGGCTGCAAGGCGCGTCTGGCCGAGCTGGGCTATCCGCTCTTCGCCAAGCCCGCGCGCGGAGGCTCCAGCATCGGCATCTCCAAGATCCACGACGAGTCCGAGGTCGACGCCGCGATCGCGGAGGCTCAGCGCCACGACCCCAAGGTGCTGGTCGAGGTCGCTGCCGTCGGCGCCCGCGAGATCGAGTGCGGCGTGCTCGAGTCGCTCGACGGCGGTCGGCCCGAGACCAGCGTCCCGGCGGAGATCCGCATCGGCGGGGAGCACGAGTTCTATGACTTCGCGGCCAAGTATCTCCCCGAGGAGCACACGCAGCTCGACGTACCGGCCCAGGTTCCCGAAGACGTCGCCAAACAGCTCCAGACCCTCGCCGCTCAGGCGTTCGAGGCGGTCGGCTGCGAGGGCCTGGCCCGCGTCGACTTCTTCCTCA
>JAGQUE010000492.1 GCA_020438665.1 Nocardioidaceae bacterium
CAGCAATGGGCCTACCCCACCCGCTTCCGGCAGCCCTGGCTCACCGCCGACATTGGGATCTGGGTGCATTCCCGCGGCAAGCTTCTGCAACAGCCGCCGAAGCTGACCAAGCAGGAGAGCCGCGACGCCGCCGGTGAGTGCGAGACCTCACGGCCCTACCGCCTCGGTCCCCACGCGACCCAATGGGTGCGTGAGCTCACCGAGTGGGCAACCGCGCATGAAGACCTGGTCGAAGCTCACCGGCGCAACCTTCGCGGCTGGTCTTGCAACGGGCAGCGGGTGCTGACGATCGAGGGCAAGCAGAAAGTGAAGATCCGAGCCGGCATCGACGCCAAGGATGCGCCGGCCACGCTCCACGAGATCGACGCTCCGCTGACCTCGACGACGTTCAAAGCGATCCAGAACGAAGTGGCCGTCGGTATCGGACAGGCGCACGGCAAGGAGTTCGGGAAGTTCGAAGAGCACCACATGCAGGGCCAGCTACGTCGCTACCCCAACGCGCTGCTGCTCGAGGAACCCCTGCTCCGCGAAGTGCCTGCATGGCGACCGGCCGGCGGTCAGACCGAACCTCGACGAGGACGCGGTTTCATCGACCTAGCCGGTATCGACGGCGCCGGCGACATCGTCGTCGTCGAGACCAAGCTCGACTCCGACGAGATGCTGATCCTCCAAGGCCTCGACTACTGGGTCTGGGCAACACGCGAAGACAACGCCACCTGGCTCCGTGACCGCCTCTACGCCAGCCCGACCGCCGCGACCAACCTGCTGTTCGCGATCGGCGGCAAGGACGGCAAAGCACCGAAGATCGGGAAGTACGAGCGGTCCCACCTCGAGGTCCTCGCCCCCGAGATCCCCTGGCGCATCGCGAAGATCAGCCAATGGAACGGCGCCAACGTTCCCCAGGTCCAGATGCTGCCGCCGTCCACCCCTCCTCAGCCCGACTGACCTGCTCCCCGGGTTAAGTTTCGCCGTCCTTCATCGGCCGGCTCCCAAAGACCGCAAGGACACGGAAGCGCGCGGGTGTCCAAGTGTCGGAGCAGCCTGCTATCAAGGGGCGCATGAGTGGCGTCCTCGCGTGGCACTCCCCGTGGCTGGCGAGCCTGGGCACGCCGCCGTCTCGCCCGTCGAGCCGTGAGGAGTCGATCCAGCAGGTCCTGGCCCGCCTGCTCGTGGGGCACTCCCCTTCTGACTTCCTGCCCTACTCCCCGACACCGGCAGGTGAACGCCTGGCCCGGGCGGTGTGGGAGACGGCGTTCGGTGACCCACCCGAGCGGGTGGACTGGGTGACCAGCGAGTACTCGTTGCCGGTGCCTGATGAGTGGCGTGCCGAGATCAACCTGAGTTATCGGTGCCCGGACTTCGCATTCGGGGCTGCGAACCGGATCCTGCTGCTGGAACTGAAAACCGAATGGGGCAGCTACAAGCGGGCGCAAGTCTTCGACTTCCTGCGTCTGGCCCGACGACTGCACCCGGATGCGTCCATCGACTTGGTGCTGCTGGAGGAGCGATTGCGCGGTGCGGCGTTCGAGACCGATGCCCGGCAGCGATACACGGAGATGACTTGGGCCCAGATCGCGGACCTCATGCGACATGAGATGGGTGGGAACGAAACGGCGTCGCGCCTGTGCGCCTTCCTGGACGCGTCGCTGGCCAGCGCCGTCGCCCCAGCCTCTTTGCGCGCAACCGACGATGCGGCGGTGCCAGCGGCAGCGTCGTCCGCGAGTGTGCCGTCGGCGACGGCACGCGAGCGGGGAGAGCCATCGAGGCCAGGGGGCGGCTTGCCGCCGTTGGTTGACCGGATCGCGACGGCGATCGACCAGGCCCTCCACATCGCGCCGGCGCTTGCCGTGGAGACGGTGACCGGGAAAGCGGAGCGCGGCGTAAACGTGCCGTTCGCGTCCCAAGAGGAGGCCAGAGAGGCGGAGGCTGCAATCCGTGCCGCGCTCACAACAGCCGGACATACAGGCGTCTCGACGTGGCTGTGGCGCACCGCTAGCAAGGGCGTTCCCGCCACACCCGCGGGCCGGGCGGCCGGCATCGAGCTGCGCCTCGCGCCGACGCGGTAGCCCGCTGGCCTACGGGCCGATCAGCGGCCGA
>JAGQUE010000493.1 GCA_020438665.1 Nocardioidaceae bacterium
AGACGTGGTGCTCCTGGGTCACCAGGGCGACGTGGCCACGCAGGTCGTCGAGCGGCAGCTCGGTGAGCCCGACGCCGCCCACGGTCACCGACCCGGTGCGGGGCGCGTGGATGCCCGCCAGGAGCCGACCGAGCGTGGACTTGCCGGCCCCGGACGGGCCGACCATGGCGATGCGCTCACCGACCCCGACATCGAGGGAGACGCCGTGCAGCACGTCGCGACCCTCGACATAGGCGAAGCGGACGTCGTCGGCCTCCAGCTTCTCGTCCAGCGGCTGGGCGCCGGTCGCCACCCGGTCGTCGGGCACCTGCGCGACGCCGCGTAGGCGCGCGAGCGACGCGGCGCCGACCTGGAGCTCGTCGAGGATGCCGATGATGCGGTCGACCGGGTCGATGAGCATCTGGACATAGAGCGTTGCCGCGGTGACGGCGCCCAGCGACACGCTGCCCTGGGAGTAGAGCCAGCCGCCGAACAGCAGCGTCGCGACGGTCGGCAGGAGGTAGGAGACCTCCATCGACGGGAAGAACACCGTGCGCAGATAGAGCGTGTAGCGCTCGGCGGCATAGGACGTGCGGCAGTCCTCGTCGATGCGCCTGACCTGGATGTCGCCCACGCCGAGCGCCTCGACGGTGCGGGCGCCCTCGACGGTCTCGGTGAGCGTCGCGTTGATCGTGGAGTACGACGCGCTCTCGCGCAGATAGCCGTCCTTGGCCCGGTGGAGGTACCAGCGCAGTCCCAGCGTCAGCGGCGGCACGCTGAGCAGGCAGGGGAGGACCACCCACCAGCCGACCAGGATCGCCGCGACGAACGTCAGCACGGCCTGGACGAGCGCGATCGTCCACTCGGGCAGCGCCCACCGCACCGACCAGCCGAGCTGGTCGACGTCGCGCCCGGTGCGGGTCAGCAGGTCACCCGACCCGGCCGACTCGACCACACCGACCGGCAGGGCGAGCGTGTTGTCGACGAAGTCCTCCCGCAGCTCGGCCAGCACCTGCTCGCCGAACGCCTGGCTGATGAAGCGGGCATAGCGGGTCAGCACGGTCTGGAGGACCAGGAAGCCCGCCAGCAGCAGCGCGATGGTGTCGACGTGGCCGACCGTCGTACCGCCCTTGACCTCCTCGACGAGGTCGCCCAGCAGGCGCGGCGCCGCCAGGCCCGCCACGGCGGCACCGGAGTGGAGGATCAGGGCGCCCGCGATGATGCGCGGGTGGCGCCGCGCCAGGTCGCCGACATAGCGCCGTACCTCGGGTCCGTCGGCGATCGGAAGGATCGTGGTGCTCATCGACCGACCCCCTCGAGCGTCTCGCCGGGGGTGGGTGCCTCGTCGTCGACCTCGCGGATGACCGTGCGGCGATAGGCCGGGACGCGCCGCAGCAGGTCGCCGTGCTCGCCGACCGCGGTGACGCGGCCGTCCTCGAGCCAGGCCACCTCGTCGACCGCGTCGAGCATCAGCGGGCTCGACGTCACCACGACGGTCGTCCGGCCGCGGCGGTGGTCGCGCAGCCGGGCCGCGATCCTGGCCTCGGTGTGGGCGTCGACGGCCGAGGTCGGCTCGACGAGGACCAGGATCTCGGGGTCGGCGGTCAGGGCGCGGGCCAGGATCAGGCGCTGGCGCTGGCCGCCCGAGAACGTGCGTCCCCGCTCGGCCACGACCGTGTCGAGGCCGTCGGGCAGCGCGTCGAAGATGTCGCCGGCCGACGCGGTCTCCAGGGCGTGGTTGAGGTTGCCGCCGCCCCGGACGTCGAGCCGGTCCTCCAGGCGGCCAGAGAAGAGCACGGCTCCGGTGTCGGAGACGACGATGCGTCGGCGTACCTCCGCGCGGGTGAGGGCCGTCAGCGGCACGCCACCGAGCTTGACGTCGTCGTCGACGTCGGCGGCGCTGAGTCCGAGGCGGTCGGCGAGGACGGCCGCCGTGTCGGGCTCGTCGGCGACGATCGCCGTGAGCAGGCCCGGCCTGATGTGCAGACCGCTGCGCTCGTCGACCAGCGGTGACCCCTCGGGTGGGGACGCGGCGGGGACCACCGGGTCGGTGTGATCGGGCTCGAGCGCGAGTACCCGGCACACGCGCCCGGCCGAGACCCGCGCCCGGATGAGCTTGTTGGCGAACTCGGTGGCGGTGCGCAACGGGATCATCAGGAACGCCGAGTAGCCATAGAAGGCGACCAGCTCACCCGGCGTGATCCGCCCCGACACGGCATAGCGGGCGCCCAGCCACACCACCAGCACCACGAAGACGCCGGGCAGCAGGACCTGGAGCGCGTCGAGCACCGACTGGAGCCGCGCCACGGCGACGCCGGCGCGCCGGGTCTGCTGCGACTCGCCGCGGTAGCGGTCGGAGAAGACCTGCTCACCGCCGACACCGCGCAGCACCCGCAGGCCCGCGACGATGTCGCTGGCGGTGTTGGACAGCTCGCCCATCATCTGGCGCTGGTGCAGGGTCCGCCGCTGGAGCGGGGAGAGGATCGGCCCGATCATCAAAATGAGCAGGGGAACCCCGATGAGCACGACCAGCCCGAGCGTGACCGACGTCTGGAGCAGGATCACCGCCACCAGGAGGAAGGACACCACCGCTCCGCTGAAGCGGGCGCTGACGTCCATCACGTTGCCGATGTTGGCCATGTCGTTGATGCCGATCGCGACGACCTCACCGGTGGACACGCGACGCGGCAGCGCGCCGCCGAGGCGCACCGCGTGGCGACCGATGAGCTGGACGACCCGATAGGCCGCGGTCAGCCAGTTCACGACGGCGAACCGGTGGCGCAGGATCCCCGCGAGCGACTGGACCAGGCCGATGGCGAGCATGATCGCGGCCCAGAGGACGAGCTGGTCGCGGTCCTTGGCGGCCACGCCGAGGTCGATCGCGCGGCCCAGCACGGCGGGCATCACGGCCTGCGCGGACATCCAGACGATGCCATAGGCCATGCCCCCGGCGAGTGTCGCCTTCTGGCCCTTGGCCATCCACCAGAGGAACCGTCCCGGGGATGTGTGGTCCGCGATGCCGGGGTCGGTCACGGGCAGCGGGCGCACTCCTCCCACGTTACGAAATCGGCCGTCGCTGCGCGAACCGTTTTCGCCGCCCGGCGGATCCTCTGCCGGGTCGGCGGGGCTGTGGGGCGGGCGGGGTTGAGCCCCTAGAGTGGCCCGGTGGAGCACGACCAGCGCGGCGAGGCGCTTCTCACCAGGATCCGCGAGAGCGTGATCGGCGACGACCAGGTCATGCCCGGCCCCTATGGGCCGCGCCGGGTGACCTATGCCGACTACACGGCCTCGGGGCGCAGCCTGACCTTCCTCGAGGACTTCATCCGTGGCGAGGTGCTGCCCCGCTATGCCAACACCCACACCGAGGCGAGCGGCACGGGGCTGCAGACCACCCGGCTGCGCGAGGACGCGCGGCGGGTGATCCGCGACGCCGTCGGGGGCGACGACGACACCATCGTCATCTTCACCGGCGCCGGCAGCACGGCCGCGATCGACAAGCTGATCGGGATCCTGGGGCTGCGCATCCCCGCCGGCCTCGAGGACCGCTACCACCTGAGCAGCCTGATCCCGGCGCAGGAGCGCCCGGTCGTCTTCATCGGCCCCTATGAGCACCACTCCAACGAGCTGCCCTGGCGCGAGTCGATCGCTGACGTGGTCACCATCGCCGAGGATGTCGACGGCCACATCGACCAGGCCGAGCTGCGCGCGCGCCTCGAGGAGTACGCCGACCGGCCGCTCAAGATCGGCAGCTTCTCCGCGGCGTCCAACGTCACCGGCATCGTGTCGGACACCTTCGGCATCGCGGCCCTGCTCCACGAGCACGGCGCTCTGTCGTTCTGGGACTTCGCCGCCTGCGCTCCTTATGTCGACATCGACATGCTTGCCCCGGTGGCAGGCCCGGAGGGGGCGTTCAAGGACGCGATCTTCCTGTCGCCCCACAAGTTCATCGGCGGCCCCGGCACGCCCGGGGTGCTGGTCGCGCGTCGGGAGTTGTTCACCAACACCGTGCCGGCGGTCGTCGGCGGCGGGACTGTGGCCTACGTCAACCCCGACGAGCACGAGTACCTCACCGATGTCGAGCACCGGGAGGAAGCCGGAACCCCGGCGATCGTCGAGTCGATCCGCGCGGGCCTCGTCTTCGGGTTGAAGCAGGCGGTGGGCTCAGCGGTCATCGAACGCCTCGAGGCCGACATGGTCCGCCGGGCGTTGACCGCCTGGGCGGACCATCCCGCGATCGAGATTCTCGGCAATCCGGACACCGAGCGATTGTCGATCGTGTCCTTCGTCATCCGGCGACCCGGTGGCAACTTCCTGCACCACAACTTCGTCGTGGCGCTGCTCAACGACCTGTTCGGCATCCAATCGCGTGGCGGCTGCTCCTGCGCGGGACCCTACGGTCATCGCCTGCTGGGCATCGATCTGGCGACCAGCCACGAGTTCGAACGGGAGATCTCGGCCGGCTGTGAGGGCATCAAGCCCGGCTGGGTGCGGGT
>JAGQUE010000494.1 GCA_020438665.1 Nocardioidaceae bacterium
AGAAGAAGCCGTGCACCTGCGGCGCATGGAGCGTCATCGTGATCACCCGGTCGACGCCGGCGGTGGCCAGCATGTCGGCGACGAGCCGGCCGCCGATCGAGATGCGGGAGGCGTCCTTCTTGTCGGACCTCGCATAGGCATAGTGCGGGATCACCGCGGTGACCTTGGACGCCGAGGCGCCGCGGGCCGCGTCGATCATGAGCAGGAGCTCCATGAGGTGCTCCTGGGTGGGCGGCACCAGCGGCTGGATGATGTAGACGTCGCGCTGGCGGCAGTTGGCCTGGAGCTGGGCCTGGAGGCAGTCGTTGCTGAAGCGGGTCAGCTCGACCGGGGCCAGCGAGACGCCGAGGTTGTCGCAGATCGCCTGCGCGAGGGGGCGATGGGCACTGCCGCTGAAGACGACCAGCTCGTGCATCATGTCCCGCAGGGTGTTGGCCAAGGGAGGCTCCGTCACGCCGGTCCGATGGTGCCGGCCCGGAGGTCGTCCGGGTCAGCCAGGTTCGGGGTCACCCTAGTCGACCCAGACGCGGGCGTCAGCGCCGGGCGGCAGCTCGGCCAGCTTGCCCGAGGGGTGCGCCCACAGCTCGGAGCGCAACGGCCACGGGTTGAGCTTGCAGCCATCGGTGCCCTTGGACTGCTGCATCATCACCGGCGCCAGCCGTCCCGGCCCGGGGCAGCCGAGGTGGCCGTGGCCGAGCCAGTGGCCGGTCTCGTGGTTGACGACCATGGTGCGGTAGTCGCGCAGGCTGCGACCTGCGGCGTGCCACGCCTGACTGGCGTGCAGCCACCGGGTCTGGTTGATGATCACGAACCGGCCGACCCGGCAGCTCCACTCGGCGCTGCACGCCGACGAGAACCGTGGCACCCAGCTCGCCTGCGCCAGCACGAGGGTGAACGCACCGCCCTTGGCGACCCGCTTGAAGCCCATGCCAGCGCCGCGCCAGCCGCGTGCGTCGTCGTAGGTCTCCTGGGCGAGACGCTTGAAGGTGGCGAGGTCGGCGGTGATCTTGCCCCGGGTCTCGACGTGATAGCTCACCATCCGACGCAGCGGCACGCGGTGGCCGATGGCCTTGGTGCGCCTGGCCCGTGCGGTGCCGCGCTGGTAGCCCTCGCGTCGGGCGGTCACCTCGACGGTCACCCGCTCGCCGACGTCCTCGGGCCCCAGCAGATAGGTCGCCTTGGTCGCGCCCGGGATCGCCTCACCGGACCGCAGCCACTGGAACCGGGCGTCCTTGACCTTGGGTGCCCACGTCCCCGGGTCGGCTGTCAGCCGGTGGCCATAGCGGGTCGCCCCGGAGATCGAGGGTCGGTCGACGACCTCGAGCACCCCACGACGTACGGGGATCGTCGGGTCGGAGGTCGCGGTCCCGGTCTGGTCGGTCGCGTCGGTCGCCGTCACCTCGGCGCTCAGGATGGTGCCGAGGTCCTCGCGCCGGATCTTGTAGCTCGCGCTCGTGGCTCCGGCGATCGGAGCGCCGTCGCGCAGCCACCGATAGGTGAAGGTCAGCCCCGCAGGGGTCCAGTCGCCGCTGGACGTGCGCACGCGCTCGCCGACCTGGGCGGTCCCCGTGATGACCGGGGGTGCGACGTTGACGATCGGGTCGACGGCCGCGGCGGAGGCACCGCCCACCATCACCACGGGAACCAGCAGACCGAGCACGGCCACGACGGCCGACACGGCGAGCCACCGTAGGGTCGAGTTCCCTAAGCCCACAGCTGACCCTCCAGTCGCTCCTCGGCCTCGTCGATCGTGCCCTCATAGGCGCCCGTCGACAAGTATTTCCAGCCACCGTCCGCAACGACGAAGGCGATGTCGGCCCGTTGGCCCGCCTTCACCGCCTTGGCAGCCTGACCGAGTGCGGCGTGGAGGATCGCGCCGGTGGAGACCCCGGCGAAGATGCCCTCGAGCTCGAGGAGCTCGCGGACGCGCCGGACCGCGTCACGCGGACCGACGGAGAACCGGGTGTCGATGAGGTCGGCCTGATAGAGCTCGGGCACGAACCCCTCGTCGAGGTTGC
>JAGQUE010000495.1 GCA_020438665.1 Nocardioidaceae bacterium
CGCCACGATGGTGCAGCTCGGGTACGCCACCACCGTCCACGGCGCCCAGGGCATCACCACCGGCACCTGCCACGTCGTCCTCACCGGCGACGAAGACCGCAATCTGCTCTACGTCGCCCTCTCCCGCGGCAAGTACGCCAACCACCTCTACCTCAACGTCGCCAGCGACGGCGACCCGCACAACCTGATCCGCCCAGACGCGCTCATCCCACCCACCGCGCTCGACCGGATCGCCGAGATCCTGCGACGCGACGGCTCGCCGGTCTCCGCGACCACCGCACTGCGCGAGCAGACCAACCCGCACCAACTGCTCGGCGATATGGCCGCCCGCTACCACGACGCGGTCACCGCGGGCGCCGAACATCTGATCGGCACCGTCGGCATAGAGAAGATCGATGCGCACGCCGAAGCACTGCTCACCGGGCTCACCGAGGCACCCGCGTGGCCAACACTGCGGTCCCACCTCGCGCTCATCGCGCTCGACGAGCACAGCCCTTTGAAGCTGCTGACCGCCGCTGTGAGCGTCGGATCGCTCGCCGACGCACGCGACCCCGCCGCGGTGCTCGACGCCCGCGTCGACGACCTTGTCGCCGAACTCGACGCCGCCCGGCCACACGACCCGGACACTCCCCCAGCCACCGACGGGCCGCTGCCCTGGCTGCCCGCCATTCCCTCCCGGCTGGCCGGAGCCCACGACTGGGGCCCATTCGCAACCGCCTACCACCAACTCGTGCGCGAGCAGATCGACGCCGTCCGCGAGGAGGCAAAGGGCTGGACCGGCGCCACCGCACCCGTGTGGGCACAGCCCTTCCTCGAGGACGAGGACGCCGACCTGCGGGCCGACCTCGCCGTGTGGCGGGCCGTGGCCCGCACCGACGAGAACGACTTGCGCCCCACCGGCGACCGCACCATCGGCGCCCCCGGCGCCTACCAGGCCAACCTCAACCGAGCCGTCCGCGCGGCCCGGCCGAGCTACCCGTTCTCCCAGCGCACCTGGTACCAGGTGCTGCCCGAGGTCGTCCGCGCCGACCCGTGGATCACCCCGCTGTGCCAGCGACTTGCCCGCCTCGAACGCGCAGGGCTGCCCGTGACCGACTACATCAAGGAAGCACTCGCATCCGACCCCTCCCTATCCCGGCGCCGGGCCAGCAGCGACCCGGACGCTCAGAAGGACGCCGAGGCCGTGCCCGATACGCGCCCGCTGCCCGACGAGCAGCAGGCCGCCGCACTGTGGTGGCGCCTCATGCCGCACCTGGGGCCGGCAGCCCTCGGGGCAGATGAGCACTCCGCGAACCTCTTGCAGCCCGCCTGGCGTCCCGCACTGGCTGAACTCGTCGGCACGACCAAGGCCGACTATCTGCAGAAGGCACCCGCCTGGCCCGCGCTCGTGGCCGCCGTCGACGAGGCCTGCCAATACCACGGCTGGAGCGCGAACGAGATCCTCTCCACCGGACTCGCAGGCGTACCCCAAGACGGATCTCTCACCGGCGTCGAGGTTGCCGACGCGCTCGTGCTGCGCATCGCCATGCTCACCGACCAGCCCACCGACGCGCCGTACCCCCGTGACGACGAGACCCCGTACCCCGAGGCCGACATACCCGCAGACCCCGACATGCTGCCCCCCGCGGACGCCGACGAGTTCATGGCCGCG
>JAGQUE010000496.1 GCA_020438665.1 Nocardioidaceae bacterium
TCGTCCTCGGCGTCGCGCAGCCGCTGGAGCATGATCTGCTTGGCCGTCGTGGCCGCGATGCGGCCGAACCCCTCGGGGGTGTCGTCTCGCCAGCCGAGGACGTTGCCCTCGTCGTCGAGCTCGGCGGCCAGCACCGAGACGTGTCCGGACTTGCGGTTGAGCTCGACGCGCGCCTGCGCCTGGGCGCCCGGCGTCTTGTGGTAGGCGGTCAGCAGAGCCTGCTCGATCGCCTCGACGAGCACGTCGAAGGAGATCTCCTTCTCGCGTTCGAGCATCCTCAGGATGTTGAGGTCGATGTCCATCAGGAACCTTCTTCCCGCCGGTTGAACTCGATCTGGACGACGGCCTTCGTGATGGCGGCATAGTCGAGCGTCCGCTGCTCGCCGGCGACGTCGAGAGTGACCTCGGCGTCGTCGCTCGCGGTGATCCGCCCGGTGACCGTCTCACCGCCTTCGAGCGTGGCGCGCACGAGCCGACCGGCGTTGCGCCGCCAGTGGCGCGGCAGCGTCAGCGGCCGGTCGACCCCGGGCGAGGTGACCTCGAGGGTATAGGCGCCCGCGCCCATGACGTCGGAGCCGTCGAGCACCTCGGAGGCGACGCGCGAGGCCTCGACGAGGTCTTGGTCGCGCACGCCGCCGTCCTGGTCGACCGCGATGCGCAGCACGCGACGGTTGCCGGCCGGAGAGAGATCGACGGCCTCGACGTCCATGCCCAGCGCCGCCAGGGGTCCCGCCAGCTCCTCCGCGATGCGCGCCCGGGTCGCGTCCAGCGCCGCCCGGTTGGGTGTGGGGCTCATCGGGGGGGACCTCCTGTGCTGTTGTCGGGATCCACGATAGCGGCTCCGCGGGCTTCGGCCGACCGCCGCGGCCGGCCCTCCGGGCGCGTCACGGCCGGCTCGCCGTACGCCGGTAGGGTCGCCGACATGGTGGTGTCACCCCGCAGTCGCGTGGACCGCCGCACGCTGCTCGGGCTCGGTGCCCTGGGGGTCGTGGCCACCGCCACGGGCTGCCGGAGCGAGGGCACCGGCGCCGCCCCCGCTGCGTCCTCGAGCCCCTCGACGCTGGCTGCGCCTGTGGAGACTCCCGATCGGCGCCTCGTGTCGGAGCTCTACGGCGACCTGGCCTCGCGCACCAGCGACCTCGAGATCCTGCGCAAGCGACGGCCGGCCCTGCGCCCCAGGATCCGGCCGTTGGTCGCGCTTCACCGGGCCCACCTGGCCGTGCTGGGAACCCTGCTCGGCGAGGGGTCCTCGGGCTGGTTCGCCGGCGTCAACGGCACCGACCTCGAGACCGCCGAGGCCTCGCTGGCCGCGGAGCTGGCGGGTGCGGTCGGCCGGGCCGAGGACGGCGCGATCGCGCGGGTCCTCGCCTCGCTCGCCGCTGGCCAGGCCGTGGCGACGCGGGTCCTCGACCCCACCTGGGAGCCCGCCGCCCGCGCCCTGGCGGCGGTCCCCGACGGCGAGGTCGACACCCTCCAGGGTGCTCTCACCGCCGAGCACGCGGCGGTCTATGTGCTGGGCGTCCTGGGCGGACGGACCTCGGCCGCGGCGCAGCGCGCGTTATTCGCGGCGCTCACGCAGGCCCATGCGGTCCACCGCGACCGCCGCGACGCCCTGACCCGCGCCATCGCGGCGGCAGGCGCCGACCCCGTTGCGGCAGCCGCCGGCTATGAGGTCGCCGGACCCCCGACGTCGCCGGAGGGGATCAGGGCGACCGCCGCGACGGTCGAGTCGGCCGTGGGCGAGCAGTACGCCGCGCTGGTCGCCACCGCTCCGACCGGGCGTCGCACATGGCCGGCCGCGGTGGTCTGCGACGCAGCGCTGAGGGCCGTGGCACTCGGCGGGACGCCGTCGTGGTTCCCCGGCGCTCCGGAGCTCGCCGCCCAGGCACCGCTCGGCTGAGCCGCGAGCGGCGCCCCGAGGACGGGATCGGGCCCGAGCATGACTCAGGGGCCGTGCCGGCTGGATCAGGTGGGGTGCGGCACGGCCCCTGTTCAGATCACAGCGGTCCGCGAACTTGGCCTCCAGGGAAGTCCCGAGATCCCCCCTGGCGGAGCCAAGACCGCGGACCGATGTGCTGGGATGTCAGCGATCCCTGAGCCACCTCCGACCCGAGCTCTTCGGTGCCTCGCGAGGTTGCCTCCGACCCGAGCTCTTCGGCTTCCTCTGACGACCATGGTGCGCGACTTGACAGTCATGTGCATCCGAACGCTGCCTCACAAACTTGCGATGCACAAACCTGCAACACCGCACCCCGATTGCATGCTTACGCACGCGTAGGAAGCCTCGGATCGCGTCGGTTTTGACAGGCTTGCCTCACCTGGCCCGTGCCGCCGACGTGGCAACAACGGCCCCGCCAGGTGGCACGAACGGCCCCGCCAGGTGGCACAGACAGCCCCGCACCGCGACGACCGAACCCCTGGGAGGACATCCCGAGAAATCGACAACGGGGGCCGCGCCTACTGCAGCAACTGCAGGGTGGGGTGTAGCGCGGCCCCCGTGACACACAGCGGTCCGCGAACTTGGCTTCCGGGGAAGTCCCGAGATCCCCCCCGGGGGAGCCAAGACCGCGGACCGATGTGCTGGGATGTTTGTCAGCCGATCCCTTGCGAGGCCTCCTCCGACCCGAGCTCTTCGGCGGCCTCTGGCAACAATTCTGCACGACTCCTGACAAATCGCCAGTCAAACGCCGCTTCACAAAGTTGCGCTGCAGAAAAGTGCAGCCGCTCGGGTGGGCTGCACAACTATGCACCCCGGTGACTCACCACCCCTCGATGAGCCCCGGGATGTCCCCCAACAAGTGGGCGACGGCGTCGGGCCGCCCCTCCCGATGACCACGTTGTCCGTCGGGAATCCTGCTGTGGGGCACGTGAATCGCCCTCATTCCGGCCTGATGGGCCCCGAAAACGTCGTCATAGAGCCGGTCCCCGACATAGGCGCACCGGCCGGGGTCAGCCACCCCCACCGCGGTCATCGCGGCCCGGAAAGCCGAGGTCGACGGCTTGGTCCAGGGGAGCTCGCTGGTATAGACGGTTGCGTCGATGAGGTGGACAACCTTGTCACGGTGGAAGAACCCGTCGTGCCACTCCCGCGGCCACAACGTGTTGGACAGCACCCCGACCCTCAGCCCGCGGGCCCTGAGCTCGGTCAACAACGGCCCCACGTCGGGGTCGGTATAGGTGTGCGGCTCCCAGAACTCGTAGTAGGACGTGAGCAGCTCGGGGTCGTGGTCCAGTCCAGCCTCGGCGAACAGGTCGGCCAGGGTGGCTGAGCGCTGGTGGTCGCGCGACCAGCCCCACACCGTGTCGCCGGCGCGATGGAGCCGCTCCCCGATCTCGCCCACCGAGTGGTGCGGCGCGTTGACCACCGCCTGCGCCAGCGCCAGCGACTCGGCGTGGAAGTCGATGTCGTGCCACTGGGTCAGCGTGCCGCCCCAGTCGAAGATGACCGCCTCGAGGGTCATCGACCCACGATCGCGGCCACCCGGTCGGTGGCCTCGGCGACCGGGACGTCCTGCCGCTCCCCCGTGGCGCGGTCCCGCACCTCGACGACGCCCTCGGCCAGGTTGCGACCGACCACCACGATGGTGGGCACCCCGATGAGCTCCGCGTCCTTGAACTTGACGCCCGGCGAGACCTTGGGGCGGTCGTCATAGAGCACCGTGATCCCGCGCCCGGACAGCTCGCCGGCCAGCTCCGCGGCGGCCTCGAACACCGCGTCGTCCTTGCCGGTGGCGACCAGGTGGACATCGGCGGGCGACACCTCGCGCGGCCAGCACAGCCCGAGGTCGTCGAGGGTGTTCTCCGCGATCGCGGCGACCGCCCGGGACGGGCCGATTCCATAGGAGCCCATCGTGACCGTCACGAGCTTGCCGTTCTCGTCGAGCACCT
>JAGQUE010000497.1 GCA_020438665.1 Nocardioidaceae bacterium
ACCCCGACGACGAGTCGAGCAAGGGCGCCGCGACGACGGCCCGCTATGTCGCCGAGGGCGTCGACGTCCACATCGTCACCTGCACCGGTGGTGAGCGCGGCTCGATCCTCAATCCCAAGATGGACCGGCCCGACATCCTGGAGAACATCTCCGAGGTGCGCCGTCAGGAGATGGAGCGGGCCCGCGACATCCTGGGCGTCACCCAGGACTGGCTCGGCTTCGTCGACTCGGGCTGGCCCGAGGGCGATCCCAAGCCGCCGCTGCCGGACGGCTGCTTCGCGGCCACACCGGTCGAGGACGCCGCAGCACCCTTGGTGGCGCTGATGCGCAAGTGCCGACCCCACGTCGTGACGACCTATGACGAGCGGGGTGGCTATCCCCACCCCGACCACATCATGTGTCACCAGGTGAGCGTCGAGGCGTTCCACGCCGCCGGGGACCCCGCCCGCTACCCCGAGGCGGGGGAGCCCTGGCAGCCGCTCAAGCTCTACTTCCACCACACCTTCAACCGGCCGCGCACCCAGGCGCTGCACGACGCGATGGTCGCCCACGGGCTGACCTCGCCCTATGAGAAGCGGCTGGCCGAGTGGGAGCCCGACCCCGAGTGGGACGCCCGGATCACCACGCGCGTCGCGTGCGCCGACTACTTCGGGGTGCGCGACCAGGCGCTGATGGCCCACGCCACCCAGATCGACCCCGACGGGCCCTGGTTCGCGATCCCTCGCGAGCTGCAGGAGGAGATCTGGCCCCACGAGGACTACGAGCTCGTGGTCAGCCACGTCGAGAGCGCGCTGCCCGAGGACGACCTGTTCGCCGGGATCGACCTCACCATTCATCCGTGAGTCCGGGCCTGACAGACTGACGCCATGCTGACTGGTGTGATCGACCTCGTGTCCCGAGCCGGGCTGATCCTGGCGGACGACCCCGTCCCCGAGGACAACGACGTCGTCGCCGGCCCGTGGGGCGCGATCATCTTCGTCGCCCTGATCCTGGCGACCGTGTTCTTGATGTTCAGCTTCGTCAAGCAGCTCCGCAAGGCGCAGGCCGCCAAGGACGCCGGTCTGTTCGGCGACGAGCCGGTCTCCGAGGACCCGACCGCTGCTCATCCGGGCTCCGACGACCCGGGCTCCGACGACCCGGCCGAGGACCGCGGCCCGGTCGCCTGAGGCTCAGCGGGCGACGAGCCTCACCAGGCAGTCCCAGGCGATGCGCTCGGCCTCGCCGGCGTGCTGGTGGGACCCGTCCCCGGCCGGGGCAGCGACCACACGCGACACCCGTTCGGCGATGACGGTCTCGAAGGAGCGGCCGGCCAGGTCGGCCAGGACGTCCTCGGCGGCGTAGAGCACGCTCGGGTCCTGCGGTCCGCCCGTGCCCTCGGCCAGGTTGGTCGAGTCGTGGCCCACCAGCAGGAACGTGCCTCCCGGTGCCAGCGCGTCGAAGCCGTTGCGTACGGCGGCCGCCCGCTGCTCCGCGGGCAGCTGAAGATAGGCGAGGACCGCCAGATCGAAGCGCGCCTCGGGCCGCCAGGTGGTGGCATCGGCCTGCTGCCAGGTCAGCGCGGTGTCGCCGGCGAGCTGACGCCCCTTGGCGAGGCCGACACCGGACCAGTCGACCGCGGTGACGTCCCAGCCCTGGCGGGCCAGCCAGATCGCGTTGCGGCCCTCGCCGGCCGCGAGGTCGACGGCGCGGCCGGGGGTGAGGTCCGCGCACTCGCGCGCCACGAACACGTTCGGCTCGGCGGACCAGATCAGCTCACGGGCGGCGTAGCGCTCGTCCCAGTCACTCGCATCCATGCCCCCAGCCTAGGGAGTACGGCGGTGGCCGTGCTGAGGGGTCGCCGTCGCGGCGACTAGGCTCCACCTGTGGTCGAGGGTGGGCTGGACCGGGCCAGCGTGCTGGGCAAGGCAATGGCGGTGTTGCATGCCTTCACCGCCGACGACGCCGGGCTCAGCCTGGCCGATCTCCAGCGCCGCACCGGGCTTCCGAAGGGCACGCTGCACCGGATCGCGGGTGACCTGGTCACCGCGCGGCTGCTCGAGCGCCGCGACGGCGACTACCATCTCGGGCGGCTGCTGTTCGAGCTCGGGATGCTCGCCTCGCTGGAGCGGACGCTGCTCGAGGTGGCCACACCGTTCCTCGAGGACCTCTATGAGCGCACCCACGAGACCGTCCACCTCGGTGTGCGCGAGGGACGTGAGGTGGTCTATCTCGCCAAGGTGACCGGCCACCGCCAGGTTCAGGCGCCGTCGCGGATCGGGGGGCGGCAGCCGCTCCACTCCACCGCGATCGGCAAGGCGCTGCTCGCCTTCTCCGGTGAGGACGTCCGGGTCGCCGTGCTGACGGCGCCGTTGGAGCGTCGTACCTCGCGCACGATCACCGCGCCCGGCCGGCTGCGTCAGCAGCTCGAGTCGATCGTGGAGGCGGGGGTGTCCTACGAGTTCGAGGAGTCGGTGCCGGGCGTTGTCTGCGTGGCTGCACCGATCCTGGACGCGGCGGACGAGCCGATCGCCGCGATCAGCCTGACGGGACCGATCACGCGGTTCCATCCGCAGAGCCACGCGGCCTCGGTCCGAGCCGCCGCGGCCGGCATCGCCGCCACTCTCGCCCGGCGCGAGGAGCTCCGCACCCACTGACCGTGTCTGGGGTTCCGGTGAGTGGAACGTGCGGCTATCCGGCGTACGACGGCGCCCACCATCGTGGTGGTCGTCACATCGAACCCCACGAGGAGCCCTGCATGAGCAGTACCGACCTCACCTCGGACCCCGGCGTCGCCGAGGCGGCCGAGCGGCTGCTGGAAGCCGGCCGCAGCGGCGTGCCCTGCGCCCCCATCCGGGACCTGATCGGCGAGGACGACATCGTTCGCGCCTATGCCGTCCAGCAGATCGTCAACGGCACCCGGCTCGATGCCGGCGCCACCGTCGTCGGGCGCAAGATCGGGCTGACCTCCCCGGCCGTCCAGGCCCAGCTCGGCGTCGACCAGCCCGACTTCGGCTGGCTCTTCGACGACATGGGCTATGCCGAGACCGAGACCGTGCCGATGAGCCGGCTCATCCAGCCCAAGGCCGAGGCCGAGATCGCGTTCGTCCTCAACGAGGACCTCGCCGAGGGCCCGCTCGACGTCGCCCAGGTGCGCGCGGCCGTCGACTACGCCGTCGCGGCGCTGGAGATCGTCGACAGCCGTATCGCCGACTGGAACATCCGCTTCGGTGACACCGTCTCCGACAACGCCTCCAGCGGCCTCTATGTCCTCGGCAGCGAGCGCAAGACGCTCGACGAGGTCGAGCCGATCGAGGTCGAGATGACGATGGCCATCAACGGCGAGCAGGTCTCCCGTGGCAACGGTGCCGCCTGCCTCGGCGACCCCCTCAACGCGCTGTCCTGGCTGGCGCTCAAGGCGCGCGAGTTCGGCGAGCCGCTCCGGGCCGGCCAGGTCATCCTCTCCGGCGCCCTCGGCCCCATGGCCGCCTTCAGCGCCGGCGCCACCGTGACCGCCGAGATCACCGGGCTCGGCACCGTCACGGCCCAATTCTCCCAGGAAGGCGAGTGAACCGATGAGTGAGCAGCAGAAGACCAAGGTCGCCGTCATCGGGTCGGGCAACATCGGCACCGACCTGATGATCAAGATCCTCCGGATCTCCAAGACCCTCGAGATCGCCGCGATGGTCGGCATCGACCCCGACTCCGACGGGCTCGCCCGCGCCGGCCGCTTCAAGGTCTGGACGACCCACGAGGGCGTCGACGGCCTCATCGCCAAGGACGACTTCGACGAGATCAAGATCGTCCTCGACGCCACCTCGGCCGGGGCCCACCGCGTCAACGCGGCCAAGCTGGCGCCGTACGGCAAGAAGCTGGTGGACCTCACGCCCGCCGCGATCGGCCCCTACGTCGTCCCCGCCATCAACCTCGAGACCCACGAGATGGCCGACAACGTCAACATGGTGACCTGCGGCGGCCAGGCGACGATCCCCATCGTCTATGCGGTCTCGCGCGTCACCGACGTGCCCTACGCCGAGATCGTCGCGTCCGTCGCGTCGAAGTCCGCCGGCCCGGGCACGCGCGCCAACATCGACGAGTTCACCGAGACCACCGCGGCCGGTGTCGAGGCGGTCGGCGGCGCCTGGAAGGGCCGCGCGATCATCATCCTCAACCCCGCCGAGCCGCCGCTGATCATGCGCGACACGGTGTTCTGCCTGATCGACGACCCCGACGAGGTCAAGCAGGAGTCGATCCGCAACTCAATCCTCGAGATGGTCGGTGACGTCGCCAAGTATGTCCCCGGCTATCGGCTCAAGCAGGAGATCCAGTTCACCCGGATCCCCGAGGGCGAGCCCGTCCACACCCTGCTCGGCAAGGGCGTCGGCGAGGTGAAGGTGACCCACAAGGTGTCGGTCTTCCTCGAGGTCGAAGGCGCCGCGCACTACCTCCCGGCGTACGCCGGCAACCTCGACATCATGACCTCCGCCGCCCTCCGGACGGCCGAGCACATCGCGGCCAACCTGCCCGAGAACCAGCCTGAAGGAGCCCTCTCGTGACCGAGCTCTACATCCAGGACGTCACCCTGCGCGACGGCATGCACGCGATCCGCCACCGGATCGCCCCCGAGCAGGTCGCCGCGATCGTCAAGGCCCTCGACGAGGCCGGCGTGGACGCGATCGAGGTGACCCACGGGGACGGGATCGCGGGTGGCACCCTCAACTATGGCCCCGGCTCGAACACCGACTCGGAGTGGATCGAGGCTGCCGCTTCGGTCATCCAGAACGCCAAGCTCACCGCCCTGCTCGTCCCGGGCATCGGCACGATCGAGGGGCTCAAGGAGGCCTACTCGCGCGGGGTCCGTTCGGTGCGCGTGGCGACCCACTGCACCGA
>JAGQUE010000498.1:0-641 GCA_020438665.1 Nocardioidaceae bacterium
ACGACGGTCGCGTCGTAGGGCGAGATGAAGCCTTCGAGGATCTTCGACCCGCTCGTGGAGGGCATGTCGGTCGTGACGAGCACGTCTTTGATCGCGAGCGGAACGCCGGCGAGGGCGCCCAGCTGCTCCCCCGCGGCGCGGCGGCGGTCGATGTCTGCCGCGACGTCGAGGGCGTGGTCGCTCACGTGCAAGAAGGCGTGCACGTCGCCGTCGACGGCGGCGATGCGGTCGAGGTGGGCCTGGGTCAGCTCGACCGAGGTCACCTCACCGGCAGCGAGTGCGTCGGCGAGCTCGGCGGCGGTCCGCCGCGTCCAGTCGGCGATCACTGCTCGTCCCCCAGGATCCGGGGGACGCTGAACCGCTGCTGCTCGGCCTCGGGCGCTCCGGAGAGGGCCTCATCGGGGGTCAGGCCGGGCACGACGACGTCGTCGCGGAAGACGTTGGTCAGCGGGATGGCGTGGGAGGTCGGCGGGATGTCCTCGGCGGCGACCTCACTGATGGACGCCACCGACTCGAGGATGACCGTCAGCTGGGGAGCCAGGTGGTCGAGCTCCTCCTCCGACAGGTCGATCCGGGCCAGGTCGGCCAGGTGGGCGACCTCGTCACGGGTGATCTCAGGCATGCCCCGAATCCTAGGCCGC
>JAGQUE010000498.1:745-4983 GCA_020438665.1 Nocardioidaceae bacterium
CGAGGGCGATCAGCACCGCCCGACGGTCACGCCACTTCTTGGCGATGGCGAGCCACGGCAGCGCCATCCCCGCGACGCCGACCGCGACGGCCAGCGCGATCCAGGTCGCCTGCTTGGTCAGCACGCCGGCGATCACGGTGATCAGCGACAAGAGCACCGCGCCGTTGAGCAGCCCGTCGAGCACCAGCGCGCCCGCGGCCCGGGCCGCGAGCCCCCCGAGGGTCGTGGGGGCGTCGTCGTCCTGTCGCTGGGTCATGGCGCCTCCGGGTCGGGGTCGAGACCGAGGTCGGCCCGCACGATCACGCGCCACTGGTCGGCGTACTGCTCCTCCATGCGGGTGAGGTGGGGCAGGAGCAGGTCGGCGTGGGGTGAGCCGCCCTCGAAGACCTCGCCCCAGCTGGTCTCCCCCGCGTCGATCCGCTCGGCCAGCTCCCTCATCTGGGGGCCCAGCCGCCCCGCGCGGGCGTCGGCCGCGAGCTCCTCACGTTGCTCGGGGGTGTGCACCGGGGTGGCCGCCACCCGGGCGAGATGACTCCGTGCGTCGGCCAGCGCCTGGCGGAACCCGGCATAGGCCGCCTCCAGCCGGTCGTCGACAGCGCTCACGGCCGGCTCCTCACGGCGCGGCCGGCACGAGCGGAGCGCTCGGCAGCCCGTCGGCCGTCACGCCGTGGACGAGGCTGATGAGCAGGTCCTTGATGGTCGTCAGGATCGTCCAGAACGCCAGGATCGCCTTGCGGGCGGTCTGGAAGAGCTCCCACGCCTCCTTGATCGTCTCGACCGCCTTCCACTGGCCCCACAGGGGGATATAGGACGACGCGAGCGCGGCGCTGCAGATGCTGATGATCATCCGGATGATGTCGACGACGTTCTGGGCCAGGTCGACGGCGCTGCGGATCATGTCGCGCAGGTGTGCCGCGATCTGGGCGGTGCCCGACGACTGCTGAGGCAGCGCCGTGAGCCATTGGTCCATATAGGCGGCGGCGCTGGTGGCGGCGGCACCGCGCCAGGTCTGGTCGATGGCGCGCTGCCCCCCGGCCAGGCTGCGGCCCACGCCGTCGAGGCAGGCGCTGACGTGGTCCCAGGCCGAAGCCTGGAGGGCCGCCTTGTCGATGTCGCCGGCGATCCATCGCGTGACGTAGTCGCGCGGGTCGATGCCGATGATCCACTGGGTGAGGTCGCAGATCTTGTCGAAGATGAAGCCGAACGACACCCGAGGGAGCGACGCCGCGTCGCTGGTCGGCCCGGCGATCGGGAGCACTGTGGCGACGTCGTAGAACCCGGATCCGACCAGGCTGTCGTCCCGGATCGCGGCTCCGACACCGAAGTCCTGCGCCACCCGGGCGTCCGTGGCGGCGTAGTCGCGCACGATGGCGTCGATGCTGCGACCGGTGGCCACCAGCCGAGCGCCATCGGCCGCCAGGGCCTCAGCGAAGACCGGGATGAGCCGCTCGTAGTCGACGGTGATCAGCTCGAGGATCATCCCGAAGTCACCGTCGGTCACGTGGGCGCCCAGATAGTCGGATGCCGCCGCGCAGTCGGTCCCCGCCCGACCCAGCTGGGCGGACCAGCCGCGCAGGTCGGACAGCTCGGCAGCGAGCACGGTCATGGCGTTCCCCTGATGTCGGCCACCGCATTCGTGCGCGGGCGGCGAGTGACCCCCACCTACCCCAGCGCGGTGGGTCGGAAACTTCCTCCACAGCGTCGTGTGCAACCGAGGCTGCGCTACCCTCCATCACGACTGTGAGGGAGGTCACATGAGATCGCGAACGATGCTGCGCAAGGGCCTGGCCATCGCGACGGCGGCCCTGGGGCTGGCCCTCCTGGTGCCGGCCGGAGGCGCCGCTGCCACCAGCGGTGGTCGGCACGACGACGGCGGGCGCGCCGGACACGAACACGTGCGTGCCTTCGACCACTACGTTGCGCTCGGTGACTCCTACACCGCCGCTCCCCTGGTCCCGACCACCCTGCCGGCGGACGGCTGTTTCCGCTCGACGAGCAACTACCCCTCCCTCGTCGGGGCCTCCCGTCGCGTGCACGGCGTCGTCGACGTCAGCTGCAGCGGCGCCCGCACCGACGACATGCTGGGGAGCCAGCAGACCGGGCTGGGGCCGGTGGCTCCCCAGCTGGACGCTGTGGCCGCGGACACCGATCTGGTCACCGTGAGCATCGGCGGCAACGACGAGGCCGTCTTCGGGACGCTCGTGGGCTACTGCCCGACGCTGCGGCCCCTCGACCCGACCGGCGCCCCCTGTCGTGCCGCGATGAACGCCGGCGGCAGTGACCAGCTGCTCGACGCGATCGGGCGGACACAGCAGCGAGTCGGCACCGTCATCGACGAGATCCACGCCCGCGCACCGCACGCGAGGGTCCTCGTGGTCGGCTACCCCCAGCTCGTGCCGCGGCGGGGCACCTGCCCGGACCTGCTCCCCCTCGCGGACGGCGACTACGCCTACGGGCTGACCGTCAACCGAGCACTGACTCAGGCTCTCGCGCGGGCCGCGCGCACCCATCACGCGGAGTACGTCGACGTGTGGCGGGCGAGCCGGGGGCACGACATCTGCTCCGCGGACCCGTGGGTCAACGGTCAGTACACCGATCCCTCCCGCGCGCAGAGCTTCCACCCGTTCGCGGTCGAGCAGCAGGCGGTCGCCGGCTTGGTGCTGCGCCAGCTGGCGCACGGCCACCGCCACCACCACTTCGCACACCACTGACGGGGCCCAGGACACCGGGGCAGCGCGTCAGTGGCCTGGCGCAGCACGCCACGTCGCGGCACCTAGGCCGGCCGGGGGGTCCGGGCCACGGGCCCGGCTCCTGGGCTCGTCTCATTCACCCGGCGGACCCTCGGCGAGGAGCTTCTCGAAGCCGGCCTCGTCGAGGACCGGGACCCCGAGCTGCTCGGCCTTGTCGGCCTTGGAGCCGGCGTTGTCGCCCACGACGACGAAGTCGGTGTTCTTGGAGACCGAGCCTGCGGCCTTGCCGCCGCGGCTGATGATGGCCTCCTTGGCGGAGTCGCGGGAGAAGTTGACCAGCGACCCGGTCACCACGACGGTCAGCCCCTCGAGGGTGCGCGCCACCGACTCGTCGCGCTCGTCGGCGAGCGAGACCCCAGCGGCGGCCCACTTGTCGACGATCTCGGTGTGCCAGTCGATGCCGAACCACTCGATGACGGCCTCGGCGATGGTCGGGCCGACGCCCTCGGCGGCGGCGAGCTGTTCCTCGGTGGCGGCGCGGATCGCCTCGATCGAGCCGAACTCGGTCGCGAGCGCCCGGGCGGCGGTCGGGCCCACGTGGCGGATCGACAGCGCGACGAGGACCCGCCAGAGCGGCACGGTCTTGCGGGACGCCAGGTTGTCGAGGAGTCGCTGACCGTTGGCCGAGAGCTGCGGTCCCTCCTCGCCCTTCTTGGGAGCCCGGGTGAACAGCGGCGCCGTGAGGAGGGCCGGCGCGTCGAGGTCGAAGAGGTCGCCCTCGTTGGCGATCGCCCCGGCGTCGAGCAGCGCGACGGCGGCCTCATAGCCGAGCCCCTCGATGTCGAAGGCGCCCCGGCCGGCGACGTGGAAGACGCGCTCGCGGACCTGGGCCGGACAGCGCTGGTGGTTGGGGCAGCGCAGGTCCTTGTCGCCCTCCTTCTGCTCGACCAGGGACGTGCCGCACTCGGGACACTCGGTGGGCATCACCCACTCCGCCAGGCCCTCGGGGCGCAGCGCGAGCACCGGCCCCAGGATCTCGGGGATCACGTCACCGGCCTTGCGGAGGATGACGGTGTCGCCGGGGCGGACGTCCTTGCGCTTGACCTCGTGGGCGTTGTGGAGGGTGGCGTTCTCGACCGTCGAGCCAGCGACCCGGGTCGGCTCCATGACGCCGTAGGGCGTGACGCGACCGGTGCGACCGACGTTGACCCGGATGTCGAGGAGCTTGGCGTTGACCTCCTCGGGCGGATATTTGAAGGCGATCGCCCAGCGCGGCGCGCGGCTGGTCGAGCCGAGGCGGCGCTGGAGCGCGACCTCGTCGACCTTGACGACCACGCCGTCGATCTCGTGCTCGACGTCGTGGCGGTGCTCGCCGTAGAAGGTGATGAACTCCCGCACGGCGGCGAGGTCGGGCAGCACCCGGACCCGGTCGCTGGTCGGCAGCCCCCAGGCGCGCAGGGCGTCGTAGGCGGCGCTCTGGGCCGTGGGCTCGAAACCGCGCCGGGCGCCGATCCCGTGACAGACCATGCCGAGGTCACGCGACGCGGT
>JAGQUE010000498.1:5093-13227 GCA_020438665.1 Nocardioidaceae bacterium
GAACACCTCGCCGCGCACCTCGACCAGCTCGGGCACGGGGACTTCGCTCGCCGCGAGCCGGTGAGGGATCGACGCGATCGTCTTGACGTTGGGGGTGACGTCCTCGCCTGTTCGGCCGTCGCCGCGGGTCAGCGCCCGGACCAGCCGGCCCTGCTCATAGAGCAGGTTGATCGCCAGGCCGTCGACCTTGAGCTCGCACAGCAGAGCCGGGTCGTCGACCCCTTCGCGGCCGAGGCGGGCATGCCAGGCGGCGAGCTCGTCGTCGGAGAACGCGTTGTCGAGCGACTGCATCGGCTCGAGGTGGTCGACCGCGGTGAAGTCGGTCGAGACCGCTCCCCCGACCTTCTGGGTCGGCGAGTCGGGCGTGCGCAGCTCGGGAAAGCGGGTCTCCAGCTCCTCCAGCTCGCGCATCCGCGCATCGAAGTCGGCGTCGGACAGGGTCGGGTCGTCGAGGACGTAGTAGCGCCAGCGCGCCTCCTCGACCTCGTCGACCAGCGTCTGGTGGCGTTCGCGGGCCTGCGCCGTGGCGGCCGTGACCTCGGAGGACGTCATGGGTCCATCTTGCCGTGCGGCACCGACAGCACCCACCGGTCGGGGGTGTCGCCCGACAGCAGACACCACCACCCATCCGGCAGACTCGGGGCAGCGAACAACTCGTGTGATGCCGTCCGGAGGTGCCGTGCCCGCGATCGACCAGGCCGTCGCCTCGCTCACCCGCTTCGACCCCTCCGACAGCCCGCAGGCCGCCGTGCTCCTGCTTCACGGTGGCGCCCCGCAGTCCGACCTGCCGGTGGGGCGCTGGAGCGCGTCGTGGCGGGTGATGCGCTGGCTGCAGCAGGGCTTCGAGGGGGCCATCCGCCGCCGCGGCCTGGCCACGAGCGTGTGGCTGCTGCGCTATCGGTTCCGCGGCTGGAACGACGGCGGCTCGGTCGTCGACAGCCGCTGGGCACTGGAGTCCCTGCGCGACGAGCTCGGCGAGATCCCGGTGTCACTGGTGGGCCACTCGATGGGCGGCCGTACGGCGATCGGCGCGGCCGACCACCCGTCGGTGACCGGTGTGGTGGCGCTGGCCCCGTGGATCGCCCCAGAGACCTCCGCCGCACCCCTCGCGGGCCGGCGGCTGGTCGCGGCGCACGGCCGGGCCGACAAGATCACCTCCTTCGCCGCGACCCAGGCCTTCGTCGAGCGAGCGCGGCCGGTGGCCGGGGAGGCTCGCTTCGTGGACATGGGCGACGTCGGTCACTACCTGATCGCGGGCCACCGCCGCTGGTGGGACCTGACCATCGACGAGGCGCTGTCGATGGCGCAGCCTCCGGGCTGACCGGGGCCTCAGAAACTTCCTGAAGTTTTTCTGCTGGGCCGGAATACCATCCGGAGCTACCCCGTTGGATGAAACGAAACCGTACCGTTCCATCCCCGGGAGACTCTCCGTGAACAGCCTCGACGCCGACCACCACGGGCTCCGCCCGCGCGTCGAGGGCGAGCGCGAGCTGGAGATCCTCCAGGCGACCCTCGCCGTGCTCGGCGAGGTCGGCTATGACCGGCTCACCATGGACGCCGTCGCCGCGGCGGCGAAGGCCTCCAAGGCGACGCTCTATCGACGGTGGAGCGGCAAGGCCGACCTGGTCGTCGATGCCCTCGCCAGCACCAAGTCCCTGGAGGAGCCGGCCGATACCGGCACCCTGCGAGGCGACCTGATCGCAACGTTCTGCGGCCGCCACGGCCTCACCGAGGACGCGGCCGCCACCTTCGCCAGTGTCATCACCGCCCTGGGCCGCGACGAGGAGTTCGCCGCGGTGTTCCGGGAGCGCGTGCTGCAACCCAAGATGGCGTCCTCGCGCCGGATCTTCGAACGGGCCCTGGCCCGCGGGGAGCTCCGCCCCGGGGTCGACCTCGACCTGATCGCCCCCGCCCTCGCGGGGATCGTGCTGCACCGACGGTTCGTGCTCGGCGCCGAACCCGATGAACCCACCATTGCGGCCGTGATCGACCAGATCATCCTTCCGGCCGCACTGCTCACCCACACCTCTGACAAGGACGACCATGGCCAGAACTGACGCCGAGCCCCGCGCCGAGCGCGCCCCGGGCGAACACCTGCACCTGGGCTGGGCCCTGGTGCTCATCTCCATCGCGCAGCTGATGGTGGTGCTCGACAGCACCATCGCCAACATCGCGCTGCCCTTCATCAAGGCCGACCTCGGCTTCAGCGCCGGCGGGCTGACCTGGGTCGTGACCGCCTATGCCCTGTCGTTCGGTGGTCTGCTGCTGCTCGGTGGCCGGCTGGGCGACCTCTATGGCCGCCGCCGCATCTTCATGACCGGTCTGGCCGTGTTCGCCGTCGCCTCGCTGCTGGGCGGCATCGCGCAGTCCGAAGCGCTGCTCCTGGCCGCCAGGTCACTGCAGGGGCTCGGTGCCGCGATGGCCTCCCCCGCCGCGCTGGCGCTCATCACGACCACGTTCCCGGCCGGTCCTCCGCGCAACCGGGCCTTCGGTGTCTACGCGATGATGTCCGGCGTCGGTGCGGCGGTCGGGCTGATCCTCGGCGGCTGGCTGACCGGCATGTCCCTCGACATCCTCGGGCTGACCGTCGACGGCTGGCGGCTGACCTTCCTCATCAATGTCCCGATCGGCCTGGTCGCCGCGCTGCTCGCCCCGCGCGTGCTGGCCGAGTCCGAGTCGCACCCCGGTGAGCTGGACGTTCCCGGCGCCGCCTCGGGCACGCTCGGTCTGCTGTCGATCGTCTTCGGCCTGTCCCGCGCGGGCCAGGCAGACTACGGCTGGGGGGCACCCTCCACGATCATCACCCTGGTCGCTGGCGTCGCCCTGCTCGCCGTCTTCGCGTTCATCGAGAGCCGGGCGGAGCACCCGCTGCTGCCGGTCCGGATCCTGCGCAACCGGACCCGGGCGGCGAGCTTCGCCGCGATGATGCTGATGCCGGCCGCAATGTTCTCGATGTTCTTCTTCCTCAGCCAGTACGTCCAGCTCTCGCTCGGATGGACGCCGCTGCACACCGGCGTGGCCTTCCTACCGTTCACGGTCGGCATGGTCCTCGCCGCCGGCATCGCGTCCAACACGATCAACCGGATCGACCCGAGGTTCCTCGCCGGGGCCGGCACGCTGATCGCCGCCGGCGCGCTGTTCGGGTTCTCTCGGCTGCCCCACGACGTCACGTTCCCGGTCCAGGCCGTCCAGGCCTCCTATGTCACCGACATCCTGCCCTTCATCGTGATGATGTCCTTCGGCATGGGGCTGACCTTCATCCCGCTGACGCTGACCGCGGTCCACCACGTCGAGGCCCGGGACTCCGGCATCGGGTCCGGCGTCCTCAACACGATGCAGCAGGTCGGCGGCGCCCTGGGTCTCGCAACCCTGAGCACGGTCGCCCAGCACGTGTGGACCAACACCGGCGACAAGATCCAGGCGGCCGCCACTGCGGCGATGTCGACGGGCCCGGCCCCGACGCCCGACCAACAGGCCACCATGCAGCAGGTGATCTCCCACCAGGTGTTCACCGACGGCGCGACGACGGCGTTCCTCGCCGGCTCCGCGATGATGCTGGTCGCCTCGGCGATCGTGTGGATCTTCCTCAACGTCAAGCACACCGAGCTGGCGACGGACGGCCCGCAGACGGGCGCCCACGTCGGCTGACGTCGTACGACGAACCGCGGGGCCGTCTCCCTCAGGGGAGACGGCCCCGTGGCCGTTCAGCCGAACTCGAGGACGGCGAAGTGGCGCGAGGACAGGTCGTCGGAGGTGGGCGAACCGGTCCAGGCGATCAAGGCCGCTCGGCCGGCCACTCCCAGCGGCACGGGATTGCGGCCGGTGGGCAGCCAGGTCCACGCACCGCCATCGAAGGCATAGCTCAGCAGCCGGCCACCCCCGTCCGCGTCGGGCTGCACCAGCAGCAAGCTGTCGGCGGTGAGCGCAAGCCACACGTCCTCACTGTCGACCACGGACACCTGGCGAGCACCGTCGAGGCCATAGACCTCGACCGGGCCGGACTCCTCGTCGCACAGCTGGCGCACCCCGACACGAGTGGCTGTCACAGCGAGCTCAGCGATGCGGCATCCCTGGCCGAGGTCGACCGCCAGGGTCGTGGCAGCGCCGCCATCCAGCGGCTGGACGACCACGGTCCCCGGGCGGTCGAGCGGGGCCCAGGCGATCGCGTCGGCCCCGACGGCAACGCTCCACGCGCCCCCGTCGTCGATCCTGGTGGTCTCGTGAGTGCGCAGATCGACGGTCATCAGGGCGGACTGTGTCGTGGTCATGAACTGCAGATAGATCAGGTCACCGCGCAGCCAGGCACCGCCAAACCTCACCTGGTCGGGCTGATCGGCCAGCTCGGGCCAGGTCGACCGAGGAAGGTGGATCCGCGACCATTCGCCGGTGGTCGTGGCCTGTACGTCGAAGTTCGGCTCCAGCTCTTCCAGGTCCAGGGTCTGGTAGATGTTCCACCTCGGGCTCGCATCGAACAGATAGGTCCCCCGGGGCGGGGGCTCCAGCCACCGGACTCGCCCGGTCTGAGGGTCGAGGAGGCCGCTGCGACTTGCGTCGTCGTGAGCGGCGACCCGGAGCTCGCCGCTGTCGACGATGCCCAACGGCATCGGCCCCCGAGTGCTGATGTCCCGGCTCCAGTCGGAGACGAAGTCCTCACCCTCCACCGCGGGTCTCGCCTCGGAGACCCGCACCACCTTGTGCACAGGAGCAGGTTCGCGGCCGGTACCCCGCGACGCCAGGATGCCGACACCGACACCGGCGATCACCACCATGGCCGCGACCGCCAGCGACACGACGATCCGGGTACGGCGGGTCCGGTCCCGCCGCGCCGCGGCGACGATGGCCGGCACGCTGTGGCGCTCCTCGGGCGCGAACGCCACCGCGTCCTCGAGGAGTGCCTTCAGATCCTGGCTCATGCGCGGGCACCTCCTGCCGTGATCTCCTCGCCCGTGGCCTGCTGATAGGCCGCCTTGAGGGCGGTCAGTCCGCGCGCGGTCTGCGACTTGACCGTGCCCTCGTTGATCCCGAGCGCGGCTGCCACCTCCGACACCGCGAGGTCGTCGTAGTAGCGGAGCACGACGCAGGCCCGCTGCCGCGCGGGGAGGGTCCTCAGGCAGCGCAGCATCAGATCACGGTCGACGAGCTCGTCCGCGCCGTTGGGCGCCGTCGCGGCCGTCTCGACCACCGCCGCCAGCGGCGTCTCCGTGCTCGAGCGACGACGACTGTTGTCGATGACCACGCTGACGACGGCTCGCCGCGCATAGGCGATGAGGGCACCATCGTCGTGAAGCCGCGACCACCGGCGAAACACCTTGATCAGGGCGTCCTGGACATGGTCGGAGGCCAGCTGCCAGTCCCCGCACAGGAGATAGGCAGTTCGGCGCAGCGACGCCTGGCTCGCGGCCACGAACACCGCGAACTCCTCGTCATCCCGTCGAGCCATGCTGTCCCTCTCGTGTGAGCCTCACTCTCCCAACGAGGTGAGACTCACGCGAGGTTGCACCGCCGACCTTGTCGGGAATCAGCTGCCCGCCCCGCTCCACCGCGTCGGCCGAGGTCGTCAGGCCGAAGCGGGGGTCGGTGACGATCGCGGCGAGGTCCACGTCCTCGAGCCATCACAGGTCGACGGTGCCGGAGCGTGTCTCGAGCTCCGCGCGGCCGTCCGCGTCGTCACGTGAGGGCAGGTTGTCGATCTCTCCTGCTCGCGGCCACGAATGCCGTGAACTCCTCGGCATCGCCGAGCCATCGGTCCTCCTGGGACTGGGGGTTGTCATCCCTCAGACGAGGTGAGCGGTCCCTGGCGTTGCATCGCGGTGAGATCAGCCGCCGCTGAGCTGGCGCGCGGCGCTGACGCCCACGCGGAGCGCGCGGAGCGCCCACGCGGGGGTGGCGCCGGCAAGGCCGCAGGCGGGCGTGACCACCAGCCGGTCGCCCACGGCCTCCGGGTCGAGCCCCAGCATGTCGAGCCACCGCTCGACGGACCGGGCGGCCTGCTTGTCGGTGTAGTCGGTGGCGGGCTCGAGCGTGGGGACGGCCCCGAGGGCGACCGTCGACCCGGCTTCGAGGGCCTCGGCCAGGGCACCGTGGTCGGCCGCCGAGAGGACGGCGAGGTCCACCGAGAGGCCCATCGCCCCGGCGCCGCGCACCAGCCCCCACGGGGTGTGGGGCGCGCACGCGTGCACCCACGGCTCGGCTCCGGCCTCCGTGATCGCCTGCAGCACCCACTCGAGGGCGGCGGAGGCCTCGGGGAGGTCGATCGAGCGGTGTCGCCCGAAGCCCGACGCGGTCGGCACCTCGGCGCGCAGCACGGCGGCCAGGGCGGGCTCGTCGACCTGGACGACGAGCCGGTCGACGCCGCCGAGCCGGCGCCGCAGGTCGGCGACATGGTCGCGCACGCCCTCGGCGACCGCCTGGGCCAGCTCGCGCCGCGCGCCGTGGTCGGCCAGCACCTTGTCGCCGCGCGGCCGCTCCACCGTGGCCGCCAGGGTCCACGGCCCCGCGACCTGGGTCTTGAAGGCGCCGGCATAGCCCTGCGCCTGTTCCTCGACCTGGTCGAGGTCCTGGTCCAGCAGCGATCGTGCCCGCCGGTGGTCCACTCCCGGCGCGTCGGTCAGCCGCCAGCCGGCGGGCTGGAGGTCGGCCCCGATGCCGCTCATCACGGCCAGGCCGCGGCCGACCAGCGTCGCGGTGGCGCCGCGGCCCGGCAGCTCGGGCACGTGGGGCAGGTCCGGCAGCTCGCTCAGCACGACCTTGACGGTCTCGGCGTACGCCGGGTCGTCCTCGCCCGGATAGGACCCCACCGCCGTCGCCCACATGTCCCGCATTGTGCCCTGCCGTGCCCACGTGGCCCGAATCACGTGCGGTTAGGGAAACCCTGGGGGTGCCTCGGGCGTCAGACCATGAGTACCCGAGCGAAAGAGACTGCTGACCCATGCCCGCCCCTGCCCCCACCGACCGCAGAGACGAGCTCCTCGACGAGGACCTCCCCCGCCCCACCCTCGGCATCACCCCCACCCAGGTCGCCGGCTCCGCGCTGGCCTCCGTCTCCGGCGCGTTCCTGGCCTCCTGGCTGGGTGTGGCCGGCACGCTGATCGGCGCAGCGCTGCTGAGCATCGTCGCGACGGTGGGCAGCGCGACCTACACCTATTCGCTGCGCCGCGGCCGCCAGGTGGTGCGGTGGGGCCGTGGTGAGCGGACCGTCCGAGAGCTGCCTCGTGTCTCCTGGCGGCGGGGCCTCCCCTGGCCCCGTGTCGCGCTCGCGAGCGTCGCCGTCCTGGCCATCGCGCTGGTGTCCCTCACGGCGTTCGAGGGCGTGACCGGCAAGTCGGTCAGCGCGCTGGCCACCGGCTCCGACAAGGGGGGCACGACGATCGCCCAAGCCGTCGGCCACATCGCCGGGGGCTCGTCGTCGCGCGACGGCGAACCGGGCACGCCCGCTCCGAGCCCGTCGCAGACCCCGACGCCCACGCCGACCAGCGACCCCTCCCCGGCCCCGACCGAGCAGCCGACGCCCACCCAGCCGCCGGCGCCGACCGAGACGCCGGCTCCGTCGGACCAGCCATCGCCCAGCGACGGGACCTCGGTCGCGCCCTGAGCGGCGAGTCGGCGGTCAGCCGGGAAGCGACGCGGCCCGTCGGGTGGCGCTGATGGTCGCCGAGCCCACCACACGGGTGCCGTCATAGATCACCGCGGCCTGGCCGGGGGCGATGCCCTGGGCCGGGTCTCGGAGGTCGATGCGCACGGAGTCGCCGTCGACGCGGACCACGGCGCGGTGCTCGGCCCCGTGGGCGCGCAGCTGGACCCTGGCCTCGAGGACACCAGCCGGCGCCGCCCCGCACCACCGCGGCGAGGATGCCGTGATGGCATCGACGCTCAGCCCGTCACGCGGACCGACGCGGACCTGCCCCGACACGGGCTCGATGTCGAGCACGAACCGGGGCTTGCCGTCGGCCGCTGGACGGCCCAGCCGCAGCCCGCGCCGCTGGCCGATGGTGAACGCGAACGTCCCGTCGTGGTGGCCGAGCACCTCGCCGGACAGGTCGTCGACGATCTCGCCGCCGTGGTTGGGCGCACGGTCACCCAGCTTCTCCCGGAGCCAGCCGGCGTTGTCCCCGTCGGCGACGAAGCAGATGTCGTG
>JAGQUE010000499.1 GCA_020438665.1 Nocardioidaceae bacterium
GCGGCAACCACCTGATCCACGCGCTCCGCCGCAACATCAACATGACGATCCTGCTGTTCAACAACCGCATCTATGGCCTCACCAAGGGCCAGTACTCCCCGACGTCCGAGCCGGGCAAGGTCACGAAGTCGACGCCGATGGGGTCACTGGACCACCCGTTCAACCCGATCTCGCTGGCACTCGGCGCGGAGGGCACGTTCGTGGCGCGCACCGTCGACTCCGACCGCAAGCACCTGACGGCGGTGCTGTCGGCCGCCGCCGCCCACCGCGGCACGTCGTTCGTCGAGATCTACCAGAACTGCCCGATCTTCAACGACGGGGCGTTCGACGCCATCAAGAACCCCGGCACCGCCCAGGACTCCCTGGTCCGGCTCGTCCACGGGGAGCCGATCCGGTTCGGCGCCCCCGACGCCGCGGGCCTGGGGTCCAAGGGACTCATCCGCGACCACGCCACCGGCGGGGTCAAGATCGCCGACGTCGCCGAGGTCGGCGAGGACGCCGTGCTCGTCCACGATGCCCACAGCCCCGACTCGTCGACGGCGTTCGCGATCTCACGGCTCACCGATGTCGGCCAGCTGCACACCGCCCCGGTCGGGATCTTCCGGCAGGTCGAGCGCGCCACCTATGACGACCAGGCGCGCGCACAGGTACGCCAGGCCGAGGCCGCCGCCGACGGCACCCGAGCCGAACGGCTCGCGGCGCTCATCGGCGGCGGCGACACCTGGACCGTGCTCTGAGTCCCGGTCGACGCTGCCTCAGAGGCGGTAGGTCCGCCAGACTCCGGAGTAGGACGTCGCGAAGCCGCCAGCGGCCTTGACCTTGGCGCGGAAGTACCAGCTGCCCCTGGCAGGGGCACCGATCCGCGCGGAATACTTGCCGGCCTTGGAGGTCTTGGTCGTCTTATAGGTCTTGAAGTTGCACTTGGGCGGCTTGCAGGTGGCGCGCTGGATGATCACCTGCTTGCGGTTGTAGCCGTCGCTGACGTGGCCCTTGAAGACCAGGTGACCCTTGACCTTGACCACCTTGGAGGTCACGTTGCGGGCCGGCGCCTTGTCGGGCGCGCTCGCGTCGGCGACCGGGCTGAGGGCGAGCGGACTGAGGGCCAGGGCCCCGGCGGCCAGGATGCTTGCGATGCGGATCTTCATGGTCTCCCCGTGTGTCGAATCAGTTGACGGCGTCAGTCTCCTGCCCAGCGACCGAGACCCGCAAACCTCGGTCCCTCATCCGGACGGCGCACGGAATACGGCACCGCCCGGGCGCAGCCCTATGCTGACCCGGTGCCGGAGTCGCGTCGTGGGTTCATCTACGGGCTCACGGCCTACACCCTCTGGGGCGCGTTCCCGCTCTACTTCCCGCTCCTGGAGCCGGCCGGGGCGATCGAGATCCTCGCCAACCGGGTGCTCTGGTCCTTCGTCGTGACCGGAGGGCTGGTCCTGGTCGCCGGTCGCATCCCGCAGTTCCGGGCCCTGTTCAGCCGATCGCGTGCGACGGGCCTGCTGGCCATCGCCGCCGTGGTGGTCAGCGTCAACTGGCTGACCTATATCTGGTCGGTGACCAACGACCACGTCGTCGAGTCCTCACTGGGCTACTTCATCAACCCGCTCGTCACCGTGGTCATGGGCATCCTCATCCTGGGCGAGCGGCTCCGCCTCACCCAGTGGCTGGCCCTCGCCGTCGCGTTCGTGGCGGTGGTGGTGCTGACCGTCGAGTATGGCCGGCTCCCCTGGATCGCGCTGGTGCTGGCGATGTCGTTCGGCACCTACGGGCTGGCCAAGAAGGTGGCCAACGTCGGCGCCGTCGAGAGCCTCGCCTTCGAGACGATGCTGATCAGCCCGGTGGCCCTGGCCTATGTCGCGTGGCTCGCCGGTCACGGGACCCTCACCTTCGCCCACGAGGGCCCCGGTCACGCTCTGCTGTTGATGTCGACGGGCATCGCTACCGCCGTACCGCTCGCGCTGTTCGGCGCCGCCGCCACCCGGATGCCGCTGGTGACCATCGGCCTGCTGCAGTATCTCGCGCCGGTCTTCCAGTTCCTGCTGGGCGTGTTCTGGTTCCACGAGCCGATGCCGGTGGGCCGGTGGGTCGGGTTCGTCCTGGTGTGGGTGGCCCTGGCCATGCTCACCGCCGAGGCGATCACCCATCACCGCCGCCAGCTGCGGGACGCCGCCGAGGCGACGGCCGTCTGACGTCGTCCCTCAGCCCGGTGACACGGCCGCCAGGAGCGGTGCCGGATCGGGATGCTCGCCGGTCGGCTGGACGATCACGCGGTCGGCCCCGGCGGCCACGAGTCTCGCGGCCCACGCGTCGACCTGCGCCGCCAGGCCCGCTGGGGCCACGGTCGGGTCGAGCTCGGTGTAGGCATAGACCAGGCCGCGACCGGGCCGTCCCGCGTCCGCGCGCGCCTGGTCGACCAGGCCCCGAGCGCGGGTGACCACCTCGGGGTCGGTGATGCTGTCGAGCAGGACCCCATCGGCGATCTCACCGGCGAGCGAGACGGTGCGCGGGCCGCGGGCGCCGATCAGGACCACGGGCGGAACCACGGGCGGCCAGTCGAGGGCGACACCGTCGAGCCGGACATAGCGCCCGTGGACGGTCAGCCGCTGACCGGCCAGGAGATCCATGACGGCGGCGGCGTGCTCGCGCAGCAGGGTCATGGGTGAGTCGACCCGGGCCCCGGCCTGGGCCATCCAGTCCTGGATGCCGTGCCCGAGGGCGACGGTGAGCCGGCCCGGGAACATGCGCGCGACCCCGGCGATCTCCATCGCCGCCAGCGCCGGGTTGCGCAGCGGCACCGGCAGCAGCCCGATCCCGACCTCGAGCGAGGTCGACCAGGCCAGGGCGGCCGCGGCACTGGTCAGCCCACCCTGGAGGAAGCAGTCCTCCCAGAGCCAGACGTCCCGCACCCCGCTGGACTCCGCCAGCTCCACCGCGCGGCGCAGCTGTTCCGGTGGTGACTGTGGCCGGACCACCACGCCGACGTCGGTCACGACTGCCTCCTCTCGACCCCGTGGACCTCGTCCTTCGAGGACGCGGGCACGACGGCGCCATCCTGGCACGCCGATCCGGTGGGACGTGGCCTCGCTGGTGGCGCCGGTGCGGGGACTGTCAGGCGGCGCGGCTCGGCGCCTTCTCCATGGCGCTGATGTGCGACATCGCCCAGGCGAACGCCATGGTGGCCACGAGCTCCACGTTGCCGAGCTCGGAGCGGATGCGGATCCCGGCCGCGGCGGCGTCCTGGTATTCCATGACGAGCCGGACCAGCTTGCCGACCCGGCCGTCGCGCGCGAAGGCCGCCTCGGCGAGCTCGGGGTCGACGTCGATGCGGTCGGCGACCTCGGTGATCGGGACGCCGAGCAGCAGGTCCAGGGCCGAGAGCAGCCCGGCGGTGAAGGCGAAACCGCGTTCGATGCCGCCGCTGGGGGCAAGCAGCTCACACATGCGTCCCCGGACCAGGGCCAGCGCCAGGGCATCGGTGCGCGGGTTGACGACCTGGCGACCGAGGACGGTGAGGGCGGCCCACTGCCGCAGCCGGACCGAGCCCATCAGCACCAGCGCCTCGCGGACGCTGTGCACCTCACGCCGCAGACCACCACCGGCGCCGAGGGACGCCAGGTGCAGCACCTGGACCACCAGCGCGGGCTCATGGCTGAGGATCTCCTCGATCCGGCCGAAGTCCAGATCCTCGTCGAGCAGCTCGGCCGCCAGCTGCACCTGCGCCAGCGCCGAGGGGGCCAGGGTGTTCCCGGTCAGCTCGACGGGGTGCTGGACCGCCGGGCCCTCGAACAGCCGGAAGCCGTTCTCGGCGGCCCAGGCGAGGTCGTCCTCGTGGAGGCAGTGGTCGGCGAGCAGCGTGACGTCGTACTCCTGGCAGCGGGCCACGAGCGCCAGCACCTGCTCGCGGGGGTTGGTGCCGATCTCGATCTTGACCACCGAGGCGATGAGGAGCAGCTCCTCGATGCCGTGGTGCCAGGCGAACTTGTCCAGAGCGAGCTCATAGCCCACGTCGACCAGCGTCCGGCAGCGGTCGACGACCGCGGCGTCGCGACTGAGCTCCGACGGGATCTCCAGCACCGTACGCCGGCCCGGTGGCGCCACCGGGTCCGTGCCGGTCAGCAAGTCGCCACCCGGCTGGCAGTAGACGAGGGTGTCGCCAAAGAGGAGGTCGACGTCGAGCGGCATCTCGCCGGTCGAGTCGGTGACGGTGACAGCGTCCTGCGGACACGGCGAACCGTCGTCGGCGGCCGGGGGCGCCTGGATCAGCTCGAATCCCACGACGTGGTCGTCCAGCCCGATGATGGGCTGTCGGCCCACCACCCGGTGGAGGACCATGGGGGGGTCGGACGCCGTCACGTGGTCACGCTGGTCTGCCATGGGCGCGTGGCCCTCCCATCCGCACGAGGGGGTTGTCCCCTGCCATCGGTCGGCCGGAGCCGGATCTGAGCCCGATGGGGCCGTCGCGAGGGAAAACCCGCAGTGGTCCAGGCAGGGGTTGACCGGAACAGATGGCTGTGCTGCGGCGTTCGGTGGGGGTCTGCTCCCGGTCAGTCGAGTGCCGAGGCCCGCTCGATCGCGTTGATGTTGGACACCGCCCAGGCGAAGGCGCCGGCCGCCATCAGGTCGATGTCGGTGATGTCCGGTCCGGGTTGGTCGGCCTCGACCGCGTCCTGGTAGCGGGCCGCCAGCCCCACCAGGGCACCGACGCGCCCCTCCCGGTGGAACGCCGCGGCGGAGAGCTCCTGGTCGACGTCGATACGGTGCTCGACCACCAGGGTCGGGACCCCGAGCAGGCGGTCGAGTGCCGACAGCAGCCCTGCCGTGAACGCATACCCGGCGTCGAGCCCGCGGGGCTTGGCCAGCAGGGCGCACATCCGGGCGCGGGTGAGCGCGACGGTCAGGGCGTCGGTGCGCGGGTTGGCGACGTTGCGGCCCAGCACCGCCATCGCTGCCCACTGCCGCAGCCGCATCGTGCCCATGACGACCAGGGCCTCGCGGATGCTGTGCACCTCGCGGCGCAGTCCGCCACCGGCGCCGAGCGAGGCCTCGTGGAGCACCTGGACCACCAGCGCGGGCTCGTGGTTGAGGATCTGCTCGACCCGAGCGAAGTCCACCCGCTCGTCGAGCAGCTCCGCGGCCAGCTGGACCTGACCGAGCGCGGACGGGGCCAGGGCACCGTCCGGCTCCACGGGGCGTTGCACCGCGGGTCCGGAGAACAGCTCGAAGCCCGTACGACCAGCCCAGGCCAGGTCGTCGGCGGTCTGCGCGCCGCTCGCCATCAACGTGACGTCGAACGGCCCCACGGCGTCGACCAGGTCCGCTGCCTGCTCACGGGTCAGCCCCTCGAGGTCGATGCGGACCAGGCTCGCCACGTCGGCGAGCGCCGCCAGCTCCGGACGCCACTCGCGCAGCTCCACCGCGACGGGATAGCCGTCAGCGGCCAGGCGGAGGGCATGATCGAGGGTCTGCGGAGCGCTGAGGAGCTCGTGGCTGACCTCGAGCATCGACCGCCGCGGCGGCAGCGTCACCGGCACAGCACCGGCCAGCACCTCCGGCCAGGGTCGGCAATAGAGCTGCTTGTCACCGACGAGCGCGCCGATGTCGAACGCCGCGTCGTCGGCCATCACCTCGGCGGTGAAGGTGGGCCCATAGGGACCGATCGCCGTCGGGGTGGCCGAGGTCTGGCGGAAGACCATGCGGAAGGCGACGAGGTGGTCGTCCTTGGCAACGATCGGCTGGCGGGCCACCACCCGGTGCACACCGAGGGTCGCGACGGCGTCGGGGTTCTGTGTCATCAGCGCTCCTTCCCGCTAGGGATCGGTCCGCGCGAGCCCGACCTGAGGGACCGCGGCCCAGTTGGGCAGCGGCGCGACTGACCATGTCAGCAGCGTGGCCGCGTTGTCGCCATGTCGTCGTGCTCGATGCCGTTGATGATCCAGAAGCTAGAAGACGGCCAGGTAGACAGCCCACGACCGGCACCCGTCCTGGGCGGGACCTTCGCTCGGGCGCTCCTTCAGCTGGGAGAGTCGGAGCAGCCCCTCAGGCATCGCGCTCGAAGACCGACGCCGTGTCGTCGCCATAGGCGAGTCGCCAGCCCTCGGTGACCTGGAGGTCGCGAGCGAGCGCGCTGTCGGGCTCGATGACGACCACCTGGATGCGGTAGCGCGCGAGCGTGTCCTGCCAGCCGGGCGCACCCTCGGTGGTGTGCAGGTAGTCGTCGACCAGGAAGGTGTCGCCATAGAGGTCGGTGCGACCGTCGACGAACACCGGCTCGTCGGGCAGCCGCCACATGAGGTAGCCGCCCCAGTTGTAGCTGTTGAACATCGGCCCGACCGGTGGGTGGTCCTCGAGGTAGTCCACGGCTCCGACGGGGAGGCTGCGTCGCAGCGCCGCCTCGGACGCCGGTCCGCGCAGCTCCAGCACCAGCTTGGTGGCGCCGGCCGCGACGACCAGGGCGATCACCGCGCCATAGAGGGCCGTCTGGAGCCGGGCGGGCCGGTCGTCGGTGCCCGCCAGCCACCCGCGGTCCTCGAACACCGTGGCGAGGTGACGGGCCACGATCGGCGTCGCCACGAGCGCGAACGTCGCGATGTTGCGCGTGGCGAGCAGCGCCATGAAGGCCGTGCCGGCGGCCAGCGAGAAGTCGGCCCAGTCCAGCCGACGACGACTCGCACCGACGACGCCCACCAGGGCGAGCAGCAGGAAGGCGAACGGCCACGTGGCATAGGTGTGGAAGTCGGGTGACCGCCACTCCGCGATGTAGTCCTGGAGCGCGCCGATGCTCACCGTCTCGAAGGGGACCGTCAGGATCTTCCAGCCATAGGGGTTGACCATCACGGTCACCACCGAGGCCAGCGTGACCAGCGCGAGGCGACGTACGCCGGACCACGGCAGCACCGCCTCGCCCTCGGGGTCGAAGACGTGGCCCAGGATCTCACCGCCGATGGAGCCGACCAGCAGGATGAAACCGATGGCATAGCCCGCATGGAGGTTGCCCCACACCGCCATCACCAGGGGGATCCACCACACCACGCGGATCTGCACCCCACCGGCGCCGCCGCGCTTGTGGAGGTGCAGCAGGAACAGCAGCACCGCGGTGAGCAGGAACGAGAGCATCTGCGGCCTCGGCGTCCAGAAGATCGCGGCCGCGAGCCCGCCGAGCAGGAGGGCCAGCCCCCGTGCATAGCCGTTGCCCGACGACGAGCGGTGCACGAACCACATGCCGGCCAGGGCCAGCACGGAGGTGAAGAGGGCCAGACCGGCGGGGCCGGCCAGCCTCCAGACGCCATAGAGCAGCAGCTGGCCGCCCCAGCTGTGGTCGATCCAGGGCGCCCCCGCCTTGGTGAAGGAGAACGGGTCGGACCGGATGATGCCGTGGTCGAGGATGTACTGGCCGGCCCGCAGGTGCCACCAGGTGTCGGTGTCGGTGGGCTGCCGGGTCCCGATGATGAACAGCAGCCCGAAGAACACCACGACCGCGACCTGCTCGGTGGTGAGTCGGCGCATGCGTCCCCCGGGTGTTGGTGCGGGCGGGTCAGCTGGTGCGGGTCGCCACCAGGTCGGCGAACGCCTCGAGAGCCTCTCGGACCGGCCCCTGGGGCAGCGCCGTGAGTCGTTCCTTGGCCTCGGTCGCCTGGCCGACGACATAGTCGCGGGCCCGGGCCATGGCCGGGTGCTTGCGCAGCAGGTCGAGGGCCTCGGCGTGCCGCGCGTCATCGGTCAGGTCGGCGTCCAACAGCTCCCGCAGGCGGCTGTCGGCCGGGTCGGTCGACGCCCTCGCCATCAGCACCGGCAGCGTCGGAACACCCTCGCGCAGGTCGGTGCCGGGGGTCTTGCCGGACTCGCCGGACTCCGAGGCGATGTCGAGGATGTCGTCGGAGAGCTGGAAGGCTGAGCCCACGATCTCGCCGTACTCCGTCAGCGCCTGCTGGACCTCGGCGCTGGCGCCGCCGAAGATGGCGCCGTAGCGGGCCGACGTGGCGATCAGCGAGCCGGTCTTGCCGGCGACGACGTCGAGGTAGTGCTCCAGCGGGTCCTCGCCCGGGCCCGGCCTCATGGTCTCCTGGATCTGGCCCTCGACCAGGCGCGAGAACGTCTGGGCCTGGATGCGGACGGCGTCGGCACCCAGCTCGGCGGTCAGCTCGGAGGACTTCGAGAACAGGAAGTCACCGGTGAGGATCGCGACGTGGTTGTCCCAGCGGGCGTTGGCCGAGTCGGCGCCACGCCGCAGCTCGGCCTCGTCCATGACGTCGTCGTGGTAGAGCGAGGCGAGGTGGGTCAGCTCGACGACGCAGGCTGCGGTGACCACCGCGTCGGACTCGGGGCGCTCCCCCGCCTCGGCCGCGAGGAGGACGAGCAGCGGGCGGAAGCGCTTGCCGCCCGCCGCCATCAGGTGCGAGGCCGCCTCGGTGACGAAGCGGGTGCGGCTCCGGACGTGCCTGGCCAGCTCGGCCTCGACGACGGCCATCCGCTCGGTCAGCCGCCGGGCCAGCGCCTCGTCGAGGACCGGCAGCGCCAGGCCCGGGGTCGTGGTCACCGGATGAACTCTCCTGCCCGCGCGGCCAGGTCGAGCAGCGGACCGGGCACGACACCGAGCAGCAGCGTCACCGCTGCCGCCACCGTGATCGTCGCCGTCGTCAGCACCGACGGCATCATCACGGCGGGGCCGTCGCCCACCGGCGCGCTGAAGTACATCAGATAGATCACCCGGACATAGAAGAACGCCGCGACGATGCTGGCCAGGATCGCCACGATGACGACCGGCCAGGCGCCGGCCGACAGCGCCGCAGCGAACACGGTCCACTTGCCCACGAACCCGGACGTCAGCGGGATGCCCGCCATGGCCAGCAGGAACAGCGCGAAGACGCCGGCGACGACCGGGGACTCCTTGCCCAGGCCAGCCCAGCGCGACAGCGCGTTGGCCTCGCCACTGGCGTCACGGACCAGGCCGACGACGGCGAAGGCGCCCAGCGTGGTGAAGCCATAGGCCGTGAGATAGAACAGCACCGCCTGGAGCGAGGTGACCTGGCCGTCGGCGAGCTCGGAGGCGCTCTGTACGCCCAGGAGGCCGGTGAGGATGAAGCCGGTATGCGCCACCGACGAATAGGCGAGCATGCGCTTGACGTCGGTCTGGACGATCGCGAGCACCGCACCGACGAGCATGCTGAGGATGGCGATGATCCAGAGCATGGGCTGCCAGCTCCAGCGGTCGGCACCGAAGCCGACATAGAGCAACCGCGCCATCGCACCGAAGGCGGCGACCTTGGTGGCCGCGGACATGAACGCGGTCAACGGGGTGGGCGCGCCCTGATAGACGTCGGGTGTCCAGGCCTGGAACGGCGCGGCGCCGACCTTGAACAGCAGGCCGACCGACAGCAGGCCGAGGCCGATGGTCAGCAACGTGGAACCGCCCTGACCCGACACGACCGCCTCGGAGATCCCGGCCAGCTCCAGGGAACCGGAGAAGCCATAGATGAGGGCCATCCCATAGAGGAAGAAGGCGCTGGAGAAGGCGCCCAGCAAGAAGTACTTCAGCGCCGCCTCCTGGCTGAGGAGCCGACGGCGCCGGGCAAGACCGCTCATCAGATAGAGCGGCAGCGAGAGCACCTCGAGGGCGACGAACATCATGATCAGGTCGTTGGATGCCGGGAAGAGCATCATGCCGCCGATCGCGAAGAGCAGCAGCGGGAAGACCTCGGTGTGCTCGAGGCCCTTGGCGGAGGCGAGCCGCTCGGCCTCGGTGCCGGGGAGGGCACTGGCCTGGCCGGCGAACGCCGTCACGCCGCCCTCGAGCCGACGCTCGGCGAACAGCAGCGAACCGATCAGCCCCAGCACGAGGATCACCAGCCAGAGGAAGACGGTAGGGCCGTCGACGGCGAGGGCGTCCATCACGGCCATCCCGCCGCGGGCGACTCCCCCACCCAGCTTGTCGAGGCCGAGCGCGACCGTGACGGTCGTGGCGATCGCCAGCACGAGGCCACCGATGGTGAGGGTCATCTGGGCGAGCAGCCGATAGGGACGGGGCAGGAACGCCTCGAGTGCCACCCCGACGATGGCCACGCCGAAGATGACCAGCAGCGGCGCGATCTGGGCGTACTCGATGGACGGCTTGACGAAGTCGTTCACTCCTGGCCTCCGGCCTCGGTCGCCGGGACGACAGCCGGCGCGTCGGTCACCCCGACATGACTGAGCGTCGTCTCGACGTAGGGGTTGATCACGTTGAGCAGGGGCATCGGGAAGAACCCGAAGAACACCAGCCCGACCAGCAGCGGCACCACGGTCCCGAGCTCACGCCGGTTGATCTCGGGCATCGCCTCGGCGATCGCGGGCGTCGGGCCGGTCATGGTGCGCTGATAGAGCCACAGCATGTAGACCGCGGCCAGCACGATCGCAGTGGTCGCGATGGCGCCGGCCCACCAGGCGTGACCGAACGCGGCGATCAGGACCATCAGCTCGGACACGAACGGCGCCAGCCCGGGAAGCCCGGCGGCAGCGAGGCCGGCGACCAGGAACAGGCCGGCCAGCACCGGCGTCACCTTCTCGATCCCCTTCATCTCGCTGATGAGCTGGGTGCCGCTGCGGCGGATCAGGAAGCCCGCCAGCAGGAACAGCGCCGCGGTCCCGATGCCGTGGTTGACCATGTAGAGGACCGCGCCCGAGCCACCCTGCGTGCTGAACACGAAGATCCCGAGCACGATGAAACCGAAGTGCGAGAGCGAGGTCAGGCCGATAAGCCGCAGCACGTCGTTCTGCCCGATGGCCACGAACGCGCCATAGACGATCGAGATCAGCGCGAGCACCACGACGACCGGCGTCGCCCACTGCGATGCCTCGGGGAACAGCCCGAGGTTGAAGCGCAGCATCCCGAAGGTGCCGATCTTGTCGAGGATGCAGACGAGCAGCACGCTGGTGCCGGTCGTGGCCTTCTCGGTCGTGTCGGGCAGCCAGGTGTGCACCGGGAACATCGGCGCCTTGATCGCGAAGGCGATGAAGAAGCCGAGGAAGAGCCACCGCCCCGCCGTCTGGCCGATGTCGAGCGAGGCCAGGTCGTTGAGCAGATAGCTGGGTGAGCCCTGCTGGGCGGAGACGACGTAGAGGCCGATCACCGAGGCGAGCATGATGAGGCCGCCGGCGAGCTGATAGACGAGGAACTTGACGGCGGCGCGGTTGCGACCGGGCCGGCCGAAGCCGCCGATCAGGAAGTAGGCCGGGATCAGCGTCGCCTCGAAGACGAC
>JAGQUE010000500.1 GCA_020438665.1 Nocardioidaceae bacterium
GGTCAGCGGTCACGCGGAGCGGGCGGCCCAGGGAGTTGCCGTCGAAATAGACGAGGTCGGTGTCGGCCCCGACGAACCGGCCGCGGTGGTGCGCGAGCGGGTCGGCCGCGTCGAGCTCGGCGGCGTAGTCCGGGGTGGTCGGGTCGGCGGTCACGTCGGTCACGAGGTCATCTCTACCGCACCGGAGGCTCAGCGGACCCGCAAGGACGCTCCCAACCGGTCGATCACTGCGTCGATGAACCCTTCCGTGACGCCCAGGACCGGCGCCGTGCGCAGCCCCCAGTCGTCGGCCGCGTCACCGATGCGGTCGGAGAAGATCCCGGGCGCCACCAGGAACGGCAGCACGACGCTCTCGGCGGGCACCTCGCCGAGCACGGACAGGTCGCTCGGGTCGGTGACCACCCAGGTGGCTGCCGGGCGACCGGATCCCCAGCGGGTGACGTGGTCCTCGATGTTGCGACGTGCGGCCGTGAGGGTCGAGCCGGCGGAGACCACCACGACCGGGGTGGCGGTGTCACCGCCCACCGCCGCGACGGCCTCGTCCATGGCCCCGTCGAGCCAGGGTCCCGCACCCAGGACACCGCGGTCGACGACATCGTCGGGTCCGGCCTCGATCAGGCGTGGCACGTCGACGCGAGCGTGGTAGCCGGGCGAGAGGAGCAGCCCGAGCACCGTCAGCGGTCCCCGGGCCCCGACCAGCCGGTCGGAGGCTCGCGGCCGGTCGTGCTCCAAGAACGCCGCCTCGGTGTCGATGCCTCGGGCCCTGACCGCCGCCGCGATCGACCGGACGACGGCCCCGTGTCGTGGGTCGGGTGAGCCGTGCGCGACCAGCAGGTGGCAGGTCATGAGGCCGCGCCCGGCAGGACGTCCGCCAGGTCGACGACCGCGCCGACGACGATCACCGCCGGGTTGGCGACGCCGCGCTGGTGGGCGACCTCGGCGATGGTGCCGAGGGTCGCGACCGTCACACGCTGGTCGGGCAGCGTTCCGCGCTCCACGACGGCCACCGGTTCATCGAGCGGGCGACCGTGGGCCACGAGCTCGGCGGCGATCTCACCGAGCCGGGCCACCCCCATGAGGAACACCAAGGTTCCCTCCAGGGCCGCGAGTGCTGCCACGTCGAGCGGCACCTCGTGGCCGGACACCACGCTGAACCTGCTGGTGACACCACGGGCGGTCACCGGGATACCGGCCGCCGCGGGGACGGCCAGCGCGCTCGTGACGCCCGGCACGACCTCGACGGCGACGCCGGCCCGGCGGCAGGCCTCGGCCTCCTCGCTCCCCCGGCCCAGCACATAGGGGTCGCCGCCCTTGAGCCGAACCACCCGCTGGCCGCGCCGCGCGCGGTCCACGAGGACCCGGTTGATCTCCTCCTGGCCGAGGAGGTGCTTGCCGGGCGCTTTGCCGGCCTCGATCACCTCGACCTCGGGGTCCAGCTCGTCGAGCAGCGCCCGCGGCGCGAGTCGGTCGACGACGACGACATCGGCCCGGGACAGCAGCACCCGACCCCTCGTGGTGATGAGCCCGGGATCCCCGGGCCCACCACCCACCAGGGCGACGTGCCCGTCCCCCGCGCGGACCCGTCGCTGGGGCAGCGCCCCCGTCTGCAGCCGCTCGGCCACCGCGTTGCGGAGCCGGACCGCGCGGCGAGGGTCGTCCCCCGCGTTCACGGCCACGACGACGTCGCCCACCCGGGCGACGGCCGGCGTACGTGCGGTGCCCTCGCCCGCGGCACCGGCACAGGTGCACCAGACCCGCCGCTCCTCGGCGGCGTGGGCGACCCTCCGGTCGACCTCGAGGTCACCGGTCGCGGCGTGGGCGAGCCACGCCTCGTCGAGGTCGGCGGGCTCGAACTCCCGCAGGTGGACGGTGACCTCACCACCGGTGGCGAGGTCCCACAGGTCCTCGCAGACGTAGGGCGCGACGACGTGCACGTCCGCACCGGCAGCGAGCCAGCCGTGGATCCGGCGAGCGGTGACGGGGCCGCCACCGACGGCCACGACCCGGCGACCGGTCAGGTCGAGCAGCAGCGGGTGGCCAGCGGTGGAGGCGTCGGGGGTGGCTCCGGAGGCGGGGTCCGGGGCGTTCATGTGTGGATCCCGCACTCGGTCTTGGTGGCCCCGGCCCACCGGCCCGCGCGCTGGTCCTCCCCCTCGCCCACCGGGCGGGTGCAGGGCGCGCAGCCGATGGAGGCATAGCCGATCTGCTTGAGCGGGTTGACCAGCACGTGATGACGGGCGGCATAGGCGTCGACGTCGTGAGCTGTCCAGCCCACGATCGGGTTGACCTTGACCTTGCGGCGCCGCTCGTCCCAGGCGACGACCGGGGTGTCCGCGCGGCTCGCGCTCTCGTCGCGCCGCAGACCGGTCGCCCAGGCCCGATAGGTGTCCAGCAGCCGCCCGAGCGGCTCCACCTTGCGCAGCGCGCAGCAGCGGTCGGGGTCTCGCTCCCACAGTGCCGGCCCATGGTCCCGCTCCTGGTCGGCCAGGCTCAGTGCCGGCACGGCGGTGATCACGTTGATCGGCAGGGTGGCGGCGATGGCGTCGCGGGTCCCGAGCGTCTCGATGAAGTGGAGGCCCGTGTCGAGGAAGCCGACGTCGACGCCGGGCGCCACCCGGCCAGCGAGGTTGGCGACGACACCGTCGGCCATCGAGGCCAGCACGACCAGGCGGTCGCCGAAGGTCAGCCGGGCCCACGCCAGCACGTCCTCGGCCGGAGCGTCCGCCAGGCGCCGGTCGGCGTCGGTGGCCAGCAGCTCCAGCTCGGCGTCGCCGAGCCGCTCGACGTCGGCCACGACCAAGCCATAGGACTGCCGGAGTGCCGTCGCGTCCTTGATGTCGGATCCGGGCGCACTGGGGCGCGCCCGGCCCCAGGGGCTGGTCGCGGTCATGCCAGCTCCCCCTCCTCCGCGCGGCGCGCCCAGGAGGCGAACGTCTCGTCGACCTGGCGCTGCTCCTCGAAGCGGCGGGCGAGGCGCTCGACATAGGCCGGCAGCTCGTCCCCGGTGACCTTGAGGCCGCGCGGCTTGCGGCCGAGGTGGTCCTCGGGGCCGAGCTCGCCGCCGAGGTGGACCTGGAAGCCCTCCACCTGCCGTCCGGCTGCGTCGGTGACCAGCTGTCCCTTGAGTCCGATGTCGGCGACCTGGATGCGGGCGCACGAGTTGGGGCAGCCGTTGACGTGCAGGCTCAGCGGGTGGCGAAAGTCCGGGAGTCGTTCCTCGAGCTCGGCGACGGCGCGCGCGGCGGTGCCCTTGGTCTCGGAGATCGCCAGCTTGCAGAACTCCAGCCCCGTGCACGCCATGGTGCCGCGTCGGAACTCGCTGGGCTCCGGGTCGAGCCCCAGGGTGCGCAACCCGTCGGACAGATCGGCGACCCGGTCGGCTGGGACGTCGAGGACGAGCAGCTTCTGCTGGGCCGTGAGACGGACGCGGTCGCTGCCGACCGACTCGGCGAGATCGGCGAGAGCCGACAGCGTCGTCCCGCTCACCCGCCCGACGAGCGGAGCCACGCCGACATAGAACCGACCGTCACGCTGCGCATGGACGCCGATGTGGTCGCGCCGCGTCGGCGGTGCCGCCGGAGCCGGGCCGTTCGGCAGGGGGCGGTGCAGGTACTCGGTCTCGAGGACGTCTCGGAAGCGCTCGATCCCCCAGTCGGCGACGAGGAACTTGAGTCGTGCCTTGGTGCGCAGCCGCCGGAAGCCGTAGTCACGGAAGAGGCGTACGACGGCGTGCCACACCTCCGGTACGTCCTCGAGGGCCACGAAGGCCCCGAGCCGCTCGGCGAACCGTGGGTTGGTCGAGAGCCCACCGCCCACGAACACGTCGAAGCCGGGGCCCAGCTCCGGGTGCACGACGCCGACGAAGGAGAGGTCGTTGACCTCGTGGGCGACGTCCTGGTGCGGTGAGCCGCTGACGGCGGTCTTGAACTTGCGCGGCAGGTTGGACAGCGACGGGTCGCCGACATAGCGGCTGACGATCTCCTCGATCGCGGGCGTCCCGTCGACGATCTCGTCGGCGGCCACGCCGGCGACCGGGGAGCCCAGGATGACCCGGGGGGTGTCGCCGCACGCCTCGGCCGTGGTCAGGCCGACCGCCTCGAGGGCAGCCCAGACCGCGGGCACGTCCTCGATCCGGATCCAGTGCAGCTGGATGTTCTGCCGGTCGGTGATGTCGGCGGTGTCGCGGGCATAGGTCGTCGACACGTGTGCGATGGCCCGCAGCTGTGCCAGGGACAACCGGCCGCCGTCACTGCGGATCCGGAGCAGGAAGAACTCGTCGGACAGCTCGTGCGGCTCCAGGCTCGCGGTCCGGCCGCCGGGGATCCCCGGTCGTCGCTGGGTGTAGAGCCCCCACCAGCGCAAGCGGCCGTTGAGATCCTCCGGGGTGATCGAGGCGAAGCCCTCGCGGGCATAGGTCTCCTCGATCCGGACGCGGACGTTGAGGCCGTCGTCGTCGGCCTTGAGCCGTTCGTTGGCGTTGAGCGGCTCGGTCGAGCCGAGCGCCCACTGCCCCTCGTCACGCGAGGCGCGGCGGGGCGTGAGCTGGTCCGGTGGTGCGGAGCCCACGACGGGTGGGGTGACGGGTGTGCTGATGGACATGGTGGTGGGATCTCTCCGAGAGCGCCGGCGGCGCCTCGCGGGAGCGAGGCGCGGCGAGCGTGCCTGGTGGGTGGGCGTGCCGGGCTGAGGTGCGACCGGGGTCCGGCGAGACCGTGCTCCCCGCCCGACCCGGCGAGGTCAGCGGCGGGAGGGTCGCGATGACGAGGTCAGCGACACAGGCAGCAGCCATAGACGCGCATGAGGTCGACGTGGCGGCGGCCCACGAGGACGACGGCGGTGGCTGGCATGTCCACCAGGGTCGCACCCGGTTCAGGTGAGGCACACCTGATCTCAAGATATGGATATGCGTCTCGCATCGCGAGACGGACTACTGGAAGCTGACGAACCGCACCGCCGGACGGATCGCGTGGACAGCCCGAGCGCTCATCCGGTGGACGTCCTCGTCATAGAACAGCTTGAACCCCATCGTGAACAGTCGCGGCCGGGCGACGGTGTGATAGGTCGCCAGCTTCTGGGACGGCGTCCCGAAGCCATCGACGTGCTGGACGAGCGCCAGCTCGGGGTGACGCCGGATGGTGCCGATGTCGCGGATCATCGACGTCTTGAACTGGTGGACGACGAAGAGCTTCTGGGGCAGGTGGTGCTCGCGGGTGAACGTCGCGAGCCAGGCCGCCGTTCGGTTCACCTCCGCGGCGCTCACGCTGCCCACCACGTGGGCCGGCACCTGGTGGGGCCCCATCCGCCACTCCGGGTCGAGGGCCAGCCCCACCCACGGGTCTCGCAGCGCCCACGCCCAGTGCTGCGCTGCCGGCAGGAAGTGGGAACGGCCCGGCTGCACATCGAGCAGCAGGAGCGCGCCGTGGCGGTGGGCCGCGTCGATGTAGCGCTGCACCGCCTCGCGCGGGATCGCGTGGCTGTAGTCACCCGACCGCCCGGGGTAGGCGTCGGCGATCGTCACGATGAGCTCATAGACCGGCTGCACCGGCCGGCCCGGGCGGGTGAAGGGACGCGCCGCGCGAAGCAGCCGCCGGTTGGCCGTGTCGGGGTCGGTCTCGCCCAGCACCCCGAGGGCGCCGGTGCCGGCCGTGCCGTAGTAGGCGACGAGGAACCGGCCCTCACCGAAGACCGTGGTCCGGCCGCCGGGCAGCCGCGGCTTGAGATGGATCGGGGGGGTCGCCGGGAGCAGGTCGAAGCCGGCTGCGAGCCCACCGCCCGCGCTGGGCTCCCTGCTGGGCTCGCTGCTGGTCAGCGGCGCCGTCGGCGTCGGCTCGGCGACCGCCCCGCGGTCACCGGACGGGCGTCCGGCGACAACGGTCGTGGCGATGAACCCCAACAGCGCCAGGGCGAGCAGGATCGCCCACGGCCGCCGGAGCGTCGGTGGCCGGACCACCCGTCAGCCGCAGACGGCGCCGTGAGCCGCCGAGCCGACCACCTTGGCGTACTTGCCGAGCACGCCGCGGGTGTACTTCGGCGGGTTGGGTGTCCAGCCCTCCTTGCGTGCCTCCAGGTCGGGCATGTCGACCTCGAGGGTGCGCGCGGTGACGTCGAGGGTGATCGGGTCACCGTCGCGGATGAAGGCGATGGGACCACCGTCGACGGCCTCGGGGGCGATGTGGCCGATGCACAGGCCCGTGGTCCCACCGGAGAAGCGGCCATCGGTGACCAGCAGCACGTCCTTGCCCAGCCCGGCGCCCTTGATCGCGCCGGTGATGGCGAGCATCTCCCGCATTCCCGGCCCACCCTTCGGGCCCTCGTACCGGATCACCACCACGTCGCCCGCCGTGATCGTGCCGTCCTCGAGGGCATCCATCGCCGCCCGCTCGCGCTCGAAGACCCGGGCGGTGCCCTCGAACACCGACTCGTCGAAGCCGGCGCTCTTCACCACCGCGCCCTCGGGGGCCAGCGATCCCTTCAGGATGGTGATCCCGCCGGTGTGGTGGATCGGCTGCCGCATCGCCCGGATCACCTTGCCGTCGGGGTCGGGCGGGGCGATGTGGGCCAGGTTCTCGGCCATCGTC
>JAGQUE010000501.1 GCA_020438665.1 Nocardioidaceae bacterium
GACAAGATCCCCGACGACGTCAAGACCGAGGTCCAGGCCGACCTCGACGCGCTCAAGGCCACCCTCGAGAACGCCGAGGCGAGCGCCGACGACCTGCGTGCCGGCATCACCAAGCTCGGTGAGTCGAGCCAGAAGATGGGCGCGGCGATGTATGCCGCCGCCGAGGCCGAGCAGGCCGCGGCGGGTGGGTCCACCGGCAGCACCGGTGAGGCCGACGACGACGTCGTCGACGCCGAGATCGTCGACGAGGACGGCGCCGAGGGCGAGTCCCAGTGACCGAGGACCAGTCCCCCCACGTGGCTGAGGGACTCGAGGGTGAGGGGACGGTCGGCGAGCGGCCGGAGGCTGCCACCGACCTCCCTGACCCCGAGGGCTTCGGCGACGCGGCCGGCGAGGTCGGCAGCGACACCGACGTGGAGTTCACCGACGACCTCGCCCAGGCCCAGGCCGACGTGGCGTCGCTCACCGGCGACCTCCAACGGCTCCAGGCCGAATACCTCAACTACAAGCGCCGGGTCGACCGTGACCGTGACCTGATCCGTGAGAACGCCACCTACGCCGCGTTGGCGCCGATCACCGAGGTGCTCGACACCATCGACCGGGCCCGCGAGCACGGTCCGCTCGAGGACGGCCTCAAGACCGTGGCCGACCAGCTCGAGCGGGTCGTGGCGGCCCAGGGCCTCATCAAGTACGGCGAGGCGGGCGACCCGTTCGACCCGATGCTCCACGAGGCCCTCTCCCACATCGGCGAGGACCCCGCGGTCACCGTGACCACCTGCAAGCTGGTTGCCAAGTCCGGCTATCGCATCGGTGACCGGGTGGTTCGTGCCGCTCAGGTGCTCGTCGTCGACCCGGCGTCGTCGCCGGCCACCGACGCCGAGGCTCCGCAAGACTGACCCTGACGGGAGGCCCCGGCGGGGATCCACCAACCCAGGCGTGACCAGCCCGACAGCGAGAGGAGGGAGGTGCACGGATGAGCAGCCAGGACGGCATGCGCGCCGACTGGGCGAGCAAGGACTTCTACAAGGAGCTCGGCGTCAGCAAGGACGCCAGCGAGTCCGAGATCAAGAAGGCCTACCGCAAGCTCGCCCGTGACAACCACCCCGACTCCAACCCGGGGGAGTCCGCCGCGGCCAAGGCCAAGCACGACAAGTTCAAGGCGGTCGCCGAGGCCTACGACGTCCTCGGTGACGCCGACAGGCGCGCGAAGTACGACGAGATGCGGTCGCTCTATGGCAGCGGCCGCTTCCCGGGCGGCTTCGGCGGCGGTGCGGGCGGAGGCGCCGGCGGGTTCGACATCAACGACCTGCTGCGCGACCGCGCCGGCGCCGGTGGTGGCCTCGGTGACATGTTCGGCGACCTCTTCGGCCGTGGTCGTGCCCGCGCACGCGCCACCAAGGGCCCCGACGTCGAGACCACCGCGACCATCGGGTTCACCGAGGCGATGGACGGCGTCACGGTGTCGCTGCGGCTCACCTCCGACAGCGCCTGCCCCTCCTGCAAGGGCAGCGGCGGCAAGCCCGGCACCAAGCCCCATGTGTGTCCCGAGTGCGACGGCGCCGGCTTCGTGGTGCAGTCGATGGGCGGGGCGTTCTCGATCAACGAGACCTGCCCGGCCTGTGGCGGCCGTCAGCTGGTCTATGACGACCCGTGCCCGACCTGTGGCGGGTCGGGCCGCGGGCTGTCCGCGCGGACGATCCAGGCCCGCATCCCGGCCGGCGTCAAGGACGGTCAGAAGATCCGGCTGCGCGGCAAGGGCGCGCCCGGCGAGAACGGCGGCCCGGCCGGCGACCTGCTCGTCACCGTCAAGGTCGCGGCCCACCGGCTCTTCGGCCGCAAGGGCGACAACCTCACGATCGACGTCCCCATCTCCTTCGATGAGGCCGCCCTCGGCGGCGAGATCAAGATCCCGACGCTGGGTGGCGCTCCCGTCACGCTCAAGGTCCCGGCCGGCACGCCCAACGGGCGCACGTTCCGGGTCCGCGGCAAGGGCGCCCAGCGCAAGGACGGCACCCGCGGTGACCTGCTGGCCACCGTCGAGGTGCAGGTCCCGGCGGTGCTCGACGCGACCGCCCGTGAGGCCGTGGAGGCCTATCGCACCGCCATGGCCGGCAAGCCGCTGCGGGCCAACCTGTTCGAGGAGGCGTGATGGGCAAGGACACCGCGAGCACGTCCTCGCGCAGCCTTCCCCCGGGGATCCCGACCCCCGGTCCCGACGCCGCCGTCTATGTCATCTCGGTGGCCGCCGAGCTCACGGGTCTCCACCCCCAGACGCTGCGCTCCTATGAGCGCATGGGGTTGATCTCCCCCGGGCGCACCGGCGGCGGCGGTCGCCGCTACTCCCACCAGGACATCGAGCTGCTCCGGCTGATCGCCGACCTGACCGCCGCCGGCATCGGGATCGAGGGCGTCCGCCGCATCCTCGACCTGCAGAACCAGGTGGCGGCGCTCCACTACCGCAACGCCGAGCTCGTCGCCGAGCTCGAGGCCACCCGCGAGGCGCTGCGCCAGGCGGTGTCGACGAGGCGGCGGCCCACCGACCAGCCGCCCAACCGGCTGCCGGTGCTCCGGGAGCCCCTCGCCGGTCAGGCGATCGTCGTGTGGCGCCGCGGCCGCTCCCTGTGAGTCCCGCGCGGCCGCGCCCCGGCGTCCGGCCGCGGTCAGCTGCGCTTGCCGCCGGAGGACACGAAGTCGGTGAGCTCCTGCTGCTGGCGGGCGATCGACGCGGCGGTCTGGTGGATCCGCGTCACCACGGCGCGCATGAAGTCGAAGGCCACCCGGGGCTGCTCCTCCACCAGCGGGTCGAAGGTCTGCCGGGCGAAGCTCAGCAGCGTCGCGTCCTCGAGCGCGCGGATCGAGTTGGTGTGCGGGGTGCCGTCGATATAGCTCAGCTCGCCGACCAGGTCGCCGGGCTCCAGCACGTGGAGCACCAGCTCGGGCCGCTGCCGCGTGGCCTCGCGTACGACGGCCAGCTTGCCGCTCGTCACGAGATAGAAGGTGTCGGCGCGGTCGCCCCGGTGGAACAGGAACTCCCCGTCGGCGACGGGCACCTCCGCGCTCACATAACGGGCGAGTGCCTCCGCGCCACCGCGGCCGACGTACTGCCCCAGCGGAGCCTGATAGATCGTGCTGGCGATGCGGTCGGTGTTCTTGTGGTTCATGCGCTTCTGCCTTCGATGGACGGGGCGGTGAGGGCGGCGATGGCGGCCGCGAGGTTGTCCGAGGCCGCCGGGGTGAGGCCGACGGCGAGCTCCCACTCGTGCCCACGGATCGCGAGCACCTGGGTCTCGGGGAGACGCCCGAAGCAGGTCTGCACCGTCGCGAGGACGGTCGGCACGCTGAGGGCGTGGGAGGTGAAGCTGGACTCCAGCCGGGGGGCCGGCGTCTCGAGCCGGAACGACGCCACGGTGGCGTCACGGGTGGCGTCGACGAACAGCACACGCCGCTGGCGGCGGAGCAGGTCGGCGTCCTCGAGCTGGAGCTGGTAGCCGCGCATCAGCGTGGCCCGCGAGCAGGCGCCGGTCGCCTCCAGCCAGTCGATGAACGCCCAGCCGAGCCCGTCGTCCTGGCGGGCGACGTTGCCGATCCCATAGATCAGGCAGTCGGGGGCGTCATAGCCGTCGAGGAGACCGGCGGTCGAGGCGGCGGTGACGGTCATCCGCGCACCCGTTCGGCCAGCACGGTCCCGTCGGGGGCCAGCAGGGTGACCGCGAGGGGCATCTGCCCCAGCGCGTGCGTCGCGCAGCTCAGGCAGGGGTCATAGGCGCGGATGCCGACCTCGACGGCGTTGAGCATGCCCTCGGTGATGTCGAGCCTGCCGGTCAGCTGCTCCTCGGCGACGGCGCGGACGGTGCGGTTGAGCACCTCGTTGTTCTGGGTCGTCGCGACGATGAGGTTGGCGGAGGTGATGGCGCCGCTGCGGTCGGCGCGGTAGTGGTGCAGCAGGGTGCCGCGCGGGGCCTCGACGACGCCGACGCCCTCGCCGACCCAGTCCTCGGGGCCGTGGGGGACGACGAGCTGGTCGGACTCCAGGTCCGGGTCGAGCAGCAGCTCGCGGATCAGCTCGGCCGCGTGGATGATCTCGATGGCGCGCGCCCAGTTGGAGTGGAGCGTCATCGGGCTGGGCAGACCGTCGGTGTAGTCGTGGAACTCCGCCAGCGCCGCGGCCGCCTTGGGGGTCGACAGCGTCTGGGTGACGTTCATGCGGGCCAGGCAGCCCACCCGCACCGACCCGGCCTGGCGGCCGAGCTCGGTGAGATAGGGGAACTTCAGATAGCTCCACTCCTCGACGGCCTCGGAGAAGTGGTCGAGGTAGTCGTGGTAGTCGAAGTCGGCGACGATCTCCTTGCGTGCGTCGACCACGCGGATCCGGCCGTCGTAGTAGTCGACGTTGCCGTCGGGCCCGACGAGCGACATGTTGAGCGTCTGGACCGGTGCGAACGAGTCGACCTCGTCGCGGTGGGTGCGGTGGAACTCCCGGAACAGGCGCAGCCCGTCCTCGGCATACTCCATCACCTGGTCGAGAGGCAGCAGCCCCTCCTCGCCGTGCAGGAACCGGGCGCGCTCGGCCGGCGTGAGGCCCTTCTGGACGCCGCCGGGGACGGCGCTGATGCCGTGCATCCGCTTGCCGAAGATGGTGCTGATGAGCTCCTGGCCCCACTTGCGGAGCATGACCACGCGGGTCACCATCGCCGGGTCGGCCTCGAGCAGGCCGAGCAGGTTGCGCTGCTCGGGGGCGGCGTCGTTGCCGAACATCATCTCCGGCACCACGAGATAGAAGTACGCCGTCGCGTGCGACTGCAGCATCTGGGCGTAGTGGCCCAGCCGCCGCATCTTCTCCGCCGCCGGGGTGAGCGCGCGCCCGACGCCGACGATGTCGTCGATGGTCTTGGCGCCCGCGAGGTGGTGGCTGACGAAGCAGATGCCGCAGATCCGCTGGAGCAGGACGGGCGCCTCCCAGTAGGGGTGGCCCTGCACGAACCGCTCATAGCCGCGGAACTCGACGACATGCAGCTTGGCGTCGCTGACCCTGCGCTCCTCGTCGAGCTGGATGACGACCTTGCCGTGCCCCTCGATCCGGGTGATCGGGTCGATGACGATGCGTTCGGTGCCCGGCCGGTCCTTGCTGGCTGACTTGCTCATGTCTCTCTCCTCGATCCGGCCGTCAGTCGAAGCGCGTGACCGAGCGCGGCAGGTTGAGTGGGCGGCCGTGCGCGGCGTCGTCGAGCACGGCGAACACGGCGTCGCCGTCGGGCGGACAGCCAGGGATGAAGTAGTCCATCGCGACGACCTCGTGGCACGGATAGACCTTGTCGGTCAGCCGGGGGATCTCCGGGTGCAGGGGGATCACCTTGCGGGCGTCCTTGGGCAGCGTCGGCGACTCGGTGAACGCGGTCGCGAGACACTCGGCCAGACCGATCGGGTTGCGCAGCGACGGGATCCCGCCCCAGCAGGCGCAGGCGCCCACCGAGATGAGGATGTCGCAGTGCTCCCGGAAGTGCTCGAGGGTCTCGATGTTCTCCTCGTTGGCCACGCCGCCCTCGACGAAGCCGATGTCGCAGTGGCCCGGGATCCGCTTGATGTCGGTGAGCGAGGACCGCACGATCGTGACCTTGTCGAGGAGCGGGACGATGCGCTCGTCGCAGTCCAGGATCGACAGCGTGCAGCCCCAACAGCCGCACAGCGAGATCGTCGAGATGGTGATCTTGCCCGACCGCGCCGCGACGGTGGCAGCGTCGGGCGGGGTGGCCGGCAGCTCGTGGGAGAGCAGCCGGCGCTCCTTGCTGGTCATTCGGCACCTCCGTGGAGGACGCGGTCGCGGACCGAGGCGCGGTCATAGCGCCGCTGCCCGATGGGCTCGTCATAGCCGACGCCCTTGGCGAGGATGGCCCCGACCGGGCAGGTGTCCATCGCGGTGCGGACCTCGTCGGGTGTCATCTTGTCGGCGAGCTCCCGGTCGATCTCGATCCGGGCCGTGCCGCCCCGGCCGTG
>JAGQUE010000502.1 GCA_020438665.1 Nocardioidaceae bacterium
ATTGGATGATCTCCGCGTCGCAGGTGTTCTTGACCCGCTGGATGCGCTTCTCCAGCTCGGGTGTGACCTCGACGGTGTCGAGGGCACCGGGGATCACTCGCGCCACCTGGCGTGCGGCCCCGTCGACGACGATCGTGGTTCGCTCGAACAACGACGGCAGCTCCTGGTAGCAGGTCTTGCAGTCGTTGCACCGGGCCTGGTCCTCGGGGGCGATGAACACGATGCCGTGGTCACCGGACGCCGTCGGTGGTGCGGCCGCCGCGGGCGCGGGAGCCGTCGCGGTCACCGCGCCCAGCGGGCTCGGGGTCACGCTGCCGAGCGTCACGGGCGCCGTCGCCGACGATGCCAGGGCCGACATGGCCTGGGCGATCTCGTCGATCGACGACTCGCGGGCCTGCTGCGCCTCGTCGTACTTGGCCTGGAGGGCGTCGATGTCCGCCTGGTGAAGCGCCGTGAGCTGGGAGACGTGACGGCCCGCGAGGTACTGGAGCAGCTGCCAGTTGCGGCGACGGTCCTCGGTCAGGTGGACGACGGCCGGGCCGACGGCGATCTTGACCAGCTTCTTGTCGTCGTCGGTCGCCAGGATGTAGGGCACCAGCCCGACCCGGTTCTCCACCGGTAGCTCGACGTAGGCCTCGATCGGTGTGGCGGCGGCGGCATCGGCGTCGGCGAGCGGTCGGAACGACTTGCGGAACCGACCCTCGTTGAGGGCGAAGTGGGCCGCGGTCAGCGGGCACTCCATCAGCTGGAGCTGGCCGGCGTCGTCGACGTACTCCAGGGTCATCGTCGCCCACGTCTTGTCCGGGTCGGGGTTGCCCTCGAGGTCGAACCACTCGTGCAGCGTGGAGCCGCGGCGCGGGTCGTGGACGAAGACCGGGTTCATCCGGCTCTCGACCGCGAGGCGCCCGGCCGCCGATGCGGCGGCGTCGGCGATGCCGTGCTCGCTCTGGCAGGGCGTGTAGACATCCATGACCGCCGGCGCGTCGGCATAGGTGAGGAACTCCAGGGTGTTCTTGAGGAAGTGGCCCTGGACGCCGGGACTGGTCGCGCAGACGAACACGTGGGGGTGGAACGACGCGATCAGACCCAGCTCCTTGCGGGACTCGTGCTTGCCGTCGTGCTCGGAGCCGAACCGGGACAGGTCGGAGTCCTGCGCGGTGAAGCTCGCCGTGGACGCCTGGCCGCCGGTGTTGGAGTAGACACCGGTGTCCAGCACGACCACCTTGATCGGCGTGTCGCTGGCCAGCACGCGAGACAGCGCCCCGAAGCCGATGTCATAGGTCGCGCCGTCGCCCCCGATGCTGAGGATCGTCGGCAGCAGTGACCGCTCCTCGGCGGTGAACTGCGACCACGTCAAGTGGCTCAGGTCGGCCTCGGGCGACGACGGGTCGAAGCCGTCGGCCAGCTCGAGGCGGGCCAGGCGCATCGCCTTGACGTCATCGGCGAGCTGGGCGGCCATGCCCTCGAAGATGCCCTTGGCCAAGGGCTGGGCGTCCTGGAAGAGGCTGTTGACCCACGGGTCCTGGTAGGGGTTGTAGGGCATGGTCGAGGCATAGACGCTGGAGCAGCCGGTCGCGTTGGTGATGACCGCGCTGGCCGGGCCGTTGCCGGTCGGGCCGGACTCGTAGTTGAACAGGCGGTGCTCGAGTGTGGTGAGCAGGGTCGCGATGCGCTCGCGTCGTGCCGTGTCTTCCACGCCGATCTCGTCGAGCTTGGTCTGGAGCCCGTCGACGAGCGACTCGAGCTCGGTCATGTGGGCGCGGCGGCGCTTCTCGCCGATGGCGTGGTCGGTGGCCATGACCACGCGGATGGCGGTGACCTCGCCACAGCCGCGGCAGCCGCCGTGTCCGCCCGTCGTGGCGTAGTAGTTGTCGCGGTCGAGGAAGAGCCGCTTGGTGTCGCCGTCGCCGCTGGTGGCGTCGGCGTGGAACCGCGACGGGGTGTTGGGGGTGCGGCTCAGGAACTCGAAGCGCTCCTGGAGCTCCTCGAGCATCGGCTGGTCCTGCTCACGGGCCACCAGTGCGTTGGGTCCGCAGACCTCGACGCACTCGAGGCATCCGGTGCACTTCCACGGGTCGATGGTGGCGGCGAACAGGCCTCCGGAGCCGGGGGTCTCCTTCTCCATCGCGTCGAAGAACGGCCGCGTGCGGGCCACGGGGTAGTTGGCCAGGAGCTCGACCACCTTGCCGAAGTTCCGGGCCAGGCTCGGCTGGTCCGCGCCGAGCCCGGCGACGGCGTCCGCGACGATCTCGTGGAAGCGGGGCGCGTCCTTGGTCTGGCGGTAGGTCTCCCGGATGCGGTCGGAGAGACCGTAGACCTGGGCGCGCATCTCCTCGCGCTGGGTCGGGGTGGCGTCGATCTCGGAGATCGCCGTCAGCACCAGGTCGTGGATCTCGTGGACGGCGTTGGGGATGGCGGCGTCCGGACAGGCCAGGGTGCACTCCATGCAGCCGGTGCACAGCTCGGGGATGAACTCCGGGACGTCGCGCCGGAACAGGCCCTTGTCCTTGCCCGCGGCCGTGCCGCCCGGCATGAACAGGCCGGTACCGGGCAGCACCGGGGACTCGCCGATCGTGCCAGCGCGGAACGGCGCGGCCACCATCTCCTCGTAGTAGCCACGGTCGAAGAGACCGTTGCACGACGATCCCTCCGAGCAGTTGCACATGTCGGCGGAGACCTGGACCGTGTGCAGCGGCAGCAGGTCAGGGAGCTCGTCGACCGCGCGCAGCTCCGGGTCGTCGTAATCGACCTGAGCGGTCGCCTCGAGGCCATCGCGGATCACTGCCATGTTGCCCTCGACCACCGCGGCGCCCTTGCTGCCGAACTTCTTGGTGATCTGCTGCTCGACCTTGGCGAGGACCGCCTCGTGGGAGGTCCCGGCCGACAGCCTGTCGACGTGGCCGATGACCGCGCCGATGAAGGCGATGCCCATCATGCGGGTCTCGAGGCTGGGGGTCGGCGCATGGCGCTTGGCGACCTTGAACGCGTCGATGACATAGAAGTGGATGTGCTTGTCACGGATGGTGCGGCGGGTCTCCCGCGACAGCCCGCGCCAGACCTCGGCCGGCGTGGAGCTGGACTGCATCACGAACGTGCCGCCGTCGACCAGGCCCTTGAGCGGGTTGGTGTGGCTGAACACCTTGTGGTCGGGACTGATCACGATCTCGACATCCTCGAGCTCGGCGTTCGTGATCAGGATCGGCTCGGGCGACAAGGTGATGTAGTAGTTGGTCGGGGCGCCGGACTTCTCCGAGCCGTACTTGGGGGCCGACTTGGAGTGCATGCCGAGGACGCCGGCCAGGATGTCGGTCAGCAGCTTGCCGGTCGCGATGGTGCCGTAACCGCCCACGGAGTGGAAGCGGATGCGGGTCGCGTTGTCGGGCAGCAGGCGCGGGTTCTCCTCCGTCTCCAGCGCCATGAGCTGGGTCTCGGGGTAGGCGGCCCGGAGCCGGTCTTGGAGCCCGGCCAGCAGCTCGCTCGGGTTGTCGCTGAAGAACTGGCTGCCGAGATAGATCAGGGGGGCGGCGTCGGGCTTGAGCATGTGCTTGAACGCGGCCACGAGGTGACGGGGCTGGAGGTCGTGGCCGCCGAGCCCGAAGATCGCGGTGGTCAGCTGAGGACTCTGGTCCATCGGCGGGATGCCGGGGTGGCGGTCCGCGGAGACGGCGTTCTCGCGCGCCTTGAACATGGCGCGGGTGACCAGCGTGGTGAGCGCGGTCTGATCGGAGCGCTCGAGGACGGTGACGGCCCTCTTCCCGGCGAGGGCTTCGACGACCTCGGCCTCGGGGAACGGCTGGAGCAGCTTGACCGAGATGAGCCCGGCCTTGATGCCCTGGCTGCGCAGGTAGGGGATCACGGCGCGCACGTCGTCGGTGACCGAGCCCAGGCCGATCATCACCACGTCGGCGTCCTCGACGTCGTAGGTGTGGATCGGGTGGTAGTCGCGTCCGGTGAGCTCGGCGTACTCGGCCATCGCCTGGCGGGTCAGGAGCGGGACGGCACTGGCGAAGTGGGTGCGGTGGTCGACGGCGCCGGCCTGGAAGTCAGGCTGGTTCTGGACCGGACCGGTCATCCCGGGGTTGTTGACGTCGACGAGTGCCGGCACCAGTTGGCGCGTCCCGGCCTCAGGGGCGTTGCGCCACTGGCGCGACCACACGGCATGGAGCTCCGCGGGCACCCAGGCCAGCGTGTCGGCGATCAGGTCGCCCCGCTGGTCGGGCTCCACGGCGTCCGCGTTGTCGGTCAGCCAGCGCCGGAGCGCCGCGATGTCGTCGGGGCCGAACTCGGCGGCCGTGCGGTTGAGGTACTGCTTGAGCTGGTGGACGCGACCCTTGGCACCGAAGAGCATCTCCTGGGCGACGGTCGGGCAGGCGATCCTGCCGGCGGGGTCACCGAGGTACTCGTGGAGCAGCTCGGGCTCGGGCAGCAGCGCCTCGCTCAGCATGTGGCTGGTGGAGAAGCCGTCCATCGCGTTGGCGACGGGGATGAGGGACAGTGCCGAGGCCCGGTAGGAGATCGCCGCGAGGTCGGCCGCCTCTTGGGGGTTGGAGCCGACGATGATCGTGTAGCCCGAGGAGAGCAGGGCATAGATGTCGTCGTGGCCCGCCATCACGTTGAGGGAGTGTTTGGAGACAACCCGGGCCGCCACCTGGAGCACAAAGCCGCCGATCTTCTTGCCGACGGTCACATAGTGCGACTCCATCGCATAGAGGATCCCCTGGCTGGAGGACGCGTTGGAGATGAACTGACCACCCGTGAGCGCCGCACCCAGGGCACCGCTCTGGGCGGAGTGCTCACCCTCGGGGGAGAAGAAGAAGGGGTGCTTGCCGAAGACGTTGAGGGAGCCCTCGGCCCGGGCGGCCTCATAGAGCTCGCTGATCTCCGTCGACGGCGTGATCGGATAGCCGATGACTCCGCCGCAGACCTTGGTCATGACATGGGCGACGGCACCGTTGCCGTTCACCACGGCGGGGATGCCCGGATAGCGGGGCCCGTCGGTCGTCGCGTCGATCTGGGTGGCTGTGTCGTTGGCCATGGCCGATCCTCGCTCTCCGTTGAACGTTCAAAGCCGGAGCGAATGCTCCGGGACTCGACATTCGTCCACCGGGATGGGCCGGAAGGGCAAGGAGGTCGGGCGCGAAGATCCCGCTCACTCCCTAGGTTAAGCCTGTCCCCCGGGGGGTATTTACCAAGGTGAGCCTCATTCGCCTCCGAAGGGGTCCACCCCTACGATCGAGCCGGGGGAAATCCCGATGGCCCCAGCGCGTCAGCACTGCCGGACTGGAGGAATGATCGGAATGCCGAGTCTGCTCTCGAACGCCGCGTCGCACGTGCGCCGCGGGATCATGCAGCGGGTCATGGCCCGCGGAGCGGGAGGCAGCGGCAACCCCGACCTGACCAGCCTCAAGAAGGTGCCGCGCAAGGCGACCTATCCGTTGCGGCGCGACGGGATCCACCCCGTTCCCGAGCTGCGAGCGGCGCAGGCCACCGAGCCGGTGACGAGGCTGGCCCGGCTGTTCGGCATGAACGTCTGGCTCGTCACCGGCTATGACGAGGCCAAGGTCGTGCTGGCCGACTCGACCCGCTACAGCAACAACATCCGACACCTGCTGGGGGACAAACAGCGCAAGGGCGCCGACGAGGTTGGTGGGCTCGGGATGACCGACCCGCCCGACCACACCCGGCTGCGCAAGATGCTGACCCCCGAGTTCACCCGCGTCGGGCTCCGACGGCTCGAGCCGCTGATCGACCGGGTGGTGGAGCAGACCCTCGATGAGATGACCGAGACCGGCCCCGACGCCGACCTGGTCTTCGACTTCGGCTTCCGGATCCCCTTCCGGGTGATCAGCGAGCTGCTCGGTCTGCCCGAGATCGACTTCCACATGTTCCACGAGCTCGGCGCCGCGCGCTTCGACGTACGCGAGGGCGGCGGTGGCTCGTTCGGTGCCGCGACGTCGTCGCGCGAGTACCTCATCAGCGAGGTGACCCGGCAGCGCACCGACCCCGGCCCGGGCCTGATCGGCGCGCTCGTGCGCGACCACGGCGACGAGTTCGACGACGTCGAGCTCGGCGGCGTCGCCGACGGCGTCCTGCTCGGTGGCTATGAGACCAGCGCCAGCATGCTGGTGATGAGCACCTATCTGCTCTCCCAGGAGCCCGAGGCCTGGCAGACGCTCCAGACGGGCACCGACGAGGAGATCAGCGCCATCGTCGAGGAGCTGCTGCGCATGCTCACGCCGGTGCAGATCGCCTTCGCGCGCTTCGCCCGCGAGGACCACGAGCTGTTCGGCAGGCAGGTGCGCAAGGGCGACCCGGTCCTCGTCTCGCTGCTCCAGGCCAACCGCGACCCGGAGGTCACGCCCGACCCCGACAGGTTCAACCCTCACCGCGACAACAACGGCTCCCACCTCGCCTTCGGACACGGCATGCACCGCTGCCTCGGCGCCGAGCTCGGCAAGATGGAGATGAAGGCGGCGCTGACCGGGCTGGCCAAGCGCTTCCCCGACCTCGCACTCGCCGACGCCCCGGATGATGTGGCCTTCCGTGAGCTGTCGATCGTCTATGGCGTCGACACACTCCCGGTCCGGCTCTGGTGAGGCGATGCGGCCACCGGCTCGCAACCGCCGGTCGTGGTGCGCAACACCCTCAGGTCCGTCGACGTGGGGCCGATCAGACACTCGGTTGAGGAGTCGGTTTCGAGACGGCCTTCCAGCGGCCTCCTCATCCACCCTGTAAGCCTCCTCGACGCGAGAAAGTCACAACCCCGGAGGCTGAGGAGCGGCCAGTCGGCCGCGTCTCGGAACCCAGGCCCCGCTGCGGTCGCGATCGCGGCCGCGTGGGACCATCGGGCACGTGTCTGAGTCATCTCGGGCCGGCCTGACCCGGTTCGCCTGGCTGTCCATCGCTGCGGCGGTGGCCACCATCGGCCTCAAGTTCGGTGCCTATCTGCTGACCGGCTCCGTGGGCCTGCTGTCCGACGCACTGGAGTCGCTGGTCAACCTGGTCGCGGCGATCGGGGCGCTCCTCGCCCTGATCGTGTCGGCGCGGCCCGCCAACGAGCACTACCATTTCGCCCGGACCAAGGCCGAGTATCTGTCGGCGGTCGTCGAGGGCGTGATGATCTTCGTCGCGGCCGTCTTCATCATCCTGTCCTCGGTGCGCCGGTTCCTTGACCCGCAGCCGCTCGAGAACGTCGGGGTCGGTCTCGGGATCTCGATCGTGGCCGCGCTGCTCAACGGCGGCGTCGCCTGGCTCCTGCTCCGTGCCGGGCG
>JAGQUE010000736.1 GCA_020438665.1 Nocardioidaceae bacterium
TTCTTCGAGGTCGACCTCTCCACCATCGACTCCGAATACGCCGCCCTCCTCCCGCTGATCTTCTCGGCCGAAGCACTCAAGGCCGACGGCACCGCCGACGAGCTCCTTCGCGACAGCTCGCGCTACGCCAGCGAGCTCGGCGCACGTCTCCGCGAGCGCATCTACGACGAGATCGTGCCGCCCGTCGCCGTTGAGGTCGCCCAGCGACTGGCGAAGCACGCCGCCGTTCCGCTGACCGCGGATGGGCTCTCGCTGGCCTACCGCGTCACGCTGCGCATTCTGTTCCGCCTCCTCTTCCAGGCCTATGCCGAGGACCGGGGCCTCCTGCCATCTGGCCGCAACGAGGGCTTCGACGCCAACAGCCTGAAAACCAACGCGCGTCGCCTCATCGACTCCGAGTCCGACGAGTTCGGCGACTCGACAACCATCTGGTTCGACCTCGTACAGGTCTGGAACGCCATCGACCACGGCAACCCCCAGTGGCAGATCCCGTCCTACAACGGCGGACTCTTCTCCACCGACCCAGACCGCTCGCCCGAAGGCGCGCTCATCAAGAAGATCGAACTCCCCGACAGCGTCCTCGGCCCCGCGCTGAAAAGCCTCCTCATCGACGTGAGCAGCGACGGCGTACTCGGCCCCGTCGACTTCCGCTCCCTCAGCGTCCGAGAGTTCGGCACCATCTATGAAGGCCTCCTCGAGAGCTCGCTCTCGCTCGCCGAGGAAGACCTCACCCTCGACGACACCGGGGCCTGGGTGCCCGCCAAGCCAGGGGATCAGGTCTACGCCCCTTGCGCGTCCGTCTACTTCCACACCGCATCGGGCGAGCGAAAGGCAACTGGCTCCTACTTCACACCCAAGGTCGTCGTCGACCACCTCATCGAACGCTCCATCGTCCCTGCCCTCACCACACACCTGGCCAAGATCGCCGGCTACCTCAGCAACGGTGACGCCTCTGCTGCAGCTCGCGAGTTCTTCGACTTCCGCGTCGCCGACCTCGCCATGGGCTCCGGCCATTTCCTCGTTGCCGCCGTAGACAAGATCGAAGCGCTCATGCGCACCTTCCTCACCGAGCACGCCGTGCCGGGCGTCACCGAAGAACTTCTCCGCCTCGCGGTCGTAGCCCGCGACGCACTCGGCACCGACGACGTGGCCAAGAGCGAGGTCGACGAAGTAGGACTCCTCCGGCGCCAGGTCGCCCGCCGCTGCATCTACGGCCTCGACATCAACCCAATGGCGGTCGAGCTAGCGCGACTTGCGCTCTGGATCCACACATTCGTCCCAGGCCTGCCGATGAGCAACCTCGACCACGGGCTCGTCAATGCCAACAGTCTGACTGGCATCGGCACGATCGACGAGGCGCTTGACGCGCTCCAGCCGAATCGCAGGCCCGGCGAAATGAGCTTGTTCGATGAGATCCTCACGGATCAATTGGCCTCGTCGAAGACGCTGCTGGTCGACGTCGCAAACGCGAGCGAGGCGAACAAGGCCGAAGTCGAAGAGGGCGCGCGGATGCTTGCGCAAGCGCGCGAAGCAGCTGACATGGCGCGCCGGATCTTCGACGCTGCCGTCGCAGCGCGCGTCAATGCCATCCAGGCGGGCCTGATCCTCGACGAGGTGTCCCTGGTTCGCATCACGAGCAAGGACGAAGTCACTCAGACCGCCGCGCGCCTCCTTCCTGCGCACATGCCGTTTCTCTTCCCCGAGGTGTTCCTGCGGGAGCGAGGCGGGTTTGACGTGGTGCTGGGTAATCCGCCATGGGAAAAGGTGAAGGTGGAGGAGCACCAGTTCTGGGGTGCTCGATTCACGGGCATCCGGAATGCCCCGCAGGCGGAGGCGTCTGCGCTCATCGCTCGGTACCGCGTTGAGCGTCCCGACCTCCTCGCAGAGTACGAGTCCGAGGTTGCGCGCGTTCAGACGATCAAGGAGGCACTGGTTGCTGGGCCTTACCCACTGTTGGCGCGAGCGGACGTCGACCTCTACCAAGTCTTCGCATGGAGATTCTGGCATCTCCTGCGAGAAGGCGGCCGCTTTGGGCTCGTCATGCCTCGGATGGCTTTGGTCGGGAAGTCACTGAAGGCGTGGCGTGATGAGATCCTGGCGAATGGCAGTTTCGATCAGGTCGTGACGCTTGCCAACAACCGCCGGTGGGTGTTCGAGGTCGAGGCGAAGATGACGTTCGCTTTGTTGGCGGTTACTCGTGGCGGCGACACAGCGACTCTGGGTCTCTCCGGTCCGTTCGCCAGCATGGAGGAGTTCCTCGCGGGTTCTTCGAAAATCACAAGGTTGCCCGCTCACCGTGTCGCCGAATGGACGGAGGCGTCCTCCTTCCCGATTCTTCCGACGCCTGAAGCAGGAGAGATTTTCGAACGGATGCAACGGGCTCCGCGGCTCGACCGCCGGACCGCAGGTTGGACATTCGTGCCGCTGAGGGAACTCCACGCCACTGGCGACAAGGAACTATTCACGTTCACCGGAAAGCCTTCCGGTGGGCAGTGGCCCGTGTACAAGGGTCTGTCGTTTGATCGTTGGGAGCCGGATCTCGGTGACTACTACGCTGAGATTGACGAAGAGACCGCGCTGGAGGTGCTGCTGCGCAAGGCCCAGCGGGGCCAGCAGCTCGCGCGATCGGCATACTCGGCGCTGACGCCGAGTGAGGTCGCTGACGTAGGTCAGCTGCCTTGCATGCGGCCACGCATCGCGTTCCGGGATGTCACGAACGAGAAGAACACCCGGACCCTAATCGCAGCGTTGCTTCCGCCTCGCACGACACTCACACACCAGGCGAACTTTGTGCTGCGAGCACGCGGGACCGTTCGCGATGAGGCTTACCTCCTTGGGTTCTTGAGCAGCCTTGTCACGGACTGGTACACGCGACGATTCGTTGACGGACACATGACCCTCGACATCTTCAACGGCATACCGATCCCCGAACCGACAGAGGGAGCGATTCCGGATCGAGTGGTACGAATCGCGGGGTTGCTCGGGGCACATGACGATCGCTATGCCGACTGGGCTGCCGAGTTGGACGTTCCGGTTGGCACAGTCAAGACATCCACCGAACGGGATGACTTGATCGCGGAACTCGACGCATTGGTGGGCCTGCTGTATGGCCTCAACGAAGACCACATCGAGCACGTCTTCGCCACCTTTCATCGTGGATGGGAGTACCAGAAGCGTCTCGAAGCGGTGCTCGAGCACTATCGAGAGTGGAAGGGCAAGGCATGACGCAGCTTCCCGACTTCGCCACCAACTACGCCACTAGCGACCCTCAGACGACCGTTGCCGACAAGGTCAACGAGCTGTTCTGTCTCTTTCGGGAGAACAGGGTCACGGCACCTCCGATCGCGATCGCCACGGCGTACATCAACCCAGCCGGATTCGCCCTGCTCGCAGACGAGCTGGAGACCGCGCCCCGCGTGCGCCTCCTCCTCGGCGCGGAGCCCGACGAGGACTCGGTCCGTGCGATCACCTCCGGTGACGCCGACCAGGACGCTCGCCGTGACGCGGCGATCGCTGACCACC
>JAGQUE010000043.1:0-10499 GCA_020438665.1 Nocardioidaceae bacterium
GCCCGGTCACCATGGCGTACGCCGCCTCGGCGTGCGCCACCGGCCAGCCGAGCACCTCCGACCAGAACGCCGCGTCGCGCGCGGCGTCGGAGCTGTCCAGGGTGATCATCTTGAGGGTCGCGACGGCCACGGGGCCTCCTGTCGTGGATGGCTTCTCGACGGGGTTGTCGGACCAGGTTCCTAGGCTGGGCCCGATGACCGATAGGACAAACGCGACAACGCTGCCCCCGACAGCTGGGCCGCCCACAGCCGGGCCGCCGACGGCGTCGCGGGCCGGGCTGCTGCGACCCGAGCAGCTCGCCCGGCATGTCGACCTCGGCCGTTGGGCTCCCGGCCCGGCGGCCTCCCGGTTCGTGGAGAACTACTGGGCCCTCGCGTGGGACCTGCCCGGCGACCACTCGTTCCTCAGCGAGACGCTGCCCCACCCGACCTGCTCCCTCACCGTGGAGCGGGCGACCCATCCACGTCCCGGCGTCGGCGAGGACCCTGTGGTGGTGACCGGGGTGGTGACCCGGCGGTTCACGGTCGAGACCCGGGGCCGGGCCAGGGTGTTCGGCGTCAAGTTCCGCCCTGGCGGGCTCGTCGCGCTTGCCGGCGGGCGAGCACGTGACTGGACCGACCGGGTCGTCGCCGCGCGCGCCGTCGTACCGCTCGGGCTGCGGGACTCCCTCGCCTCCCTCGACCTCGACGCAGGTTTCGACGAGGCGGTCCCCGTCGTGGACGACGCGGTCGCCGCGCTGCGCCCCCGGCGCGACGACGAGACCTATCACCGGGTGCTTGCGGTGATCGCCGACATGCTGGGCGACCGGGCCCTGCTGACCGTCGCCCAGGTGGAGGAACGCCACGACGTGTCCGCGCGGACGCTCCAGCGCTGGTTCACCACCCGTGTCGGTGTCGGCCCCAAGTGGGTGCTCGCCCGCTATCGCATGCACGACGCGGTCACCGACCTCGACGCCGGCTATGACGGGTCGCTGACCGAGCTGGCCCACCGCTATGGCTGGTTCGACCAGGCCCACTTCACCCGCGACTTCGTCGACCTCGTCGGCGTCACCCCCGGCACCTACCGTTCCCGGCCCTCCCGCGGGACGTCATAAGAACTGGTCGCCGGGCGGCCGGGTCCTAGGACGTCCGAGTGTCAGTAGCCGGCGTCGTCCAGGGCCTGCGCGGTGAGCTCGCGGCCGACCTCGATCAGCTCGGTGGCGCGGTGGAAGTCGAGGGTACGTGCGGCGCTGACGGGGACCGTGACCAGCAGGTCGGGCGGCAGCCCGGCCATCCGGTAGCGGCTGATGAGTCCCTGCATCGCGTCGAAGGACAACGCCGTCACGTCGGACAGCCGCAGCCCCGCGGGCAGCTCCTGGAAGGCGGCCTGCGTCGCCTCCTCCGCCTCACGCGCCTTGCTCCGCCGCGACCGCCGACGGCGTTCGTCCTTCTCCACGTGCTCGATCACCTCGACGTCGTCGTCACCGCCGGTGACGCTCGCGACCGTACGGCGCAACCGATCGCGCCACACGTCGAGCCGCTGTGGCTCGGTCGACTCACGTGAGGGCGACTCGGGCTCCTTGGAGGCGCGTGGTCCGGCGAGGCTCACCGCGATGGTGAGGTCGGCCGGCGTGCCGGCCAGCGGCTCGATGGGGACCGGGTTGAGCAGGCCGCCGTCGACGAGGAGCCGGCCGTTGATGAGCACGGGGGTGATGAACCCCGGGATCGCGATCGACGCCCGGATCGCGGCATAGAGCGGCCCCTGCTGGAACCACACCTCGCGCCGCGCGGCGAGGTCGGTCGCGACGGCGGTGTAGGAGATCGGGAGGTCCTCGATGGCGAGGTCGCCGATCAGCTCGTTCATGGCCCCGAGCACGCGCTCCGCGGTGATGGCCCCGGGCCCGGACCAGGTCGGGTCCATCAGGCGCAGCACGTCGGAGCGCCGCAGCCCGCTCACCCACGCGGTGTAGTCGTCGAGCGTGCCCGCCGCCACCAGCCCGCCGATGAGCGCGCCCATCGAGGCACCCGACACCGCGACGATCTCCATGCCGCGCGAGCAGAGCTCCTGCACGGCCCCGATGTGGGCATAGCCCCGCGCCCCACCCGACCCGAGCGCCAGCGCGACCCTGGGCGCCGGTTGCTTCGTCGTCACGGGACGAGGCTACGACCCCCGTCCCGCCGAGTCGGCGATAGTGGGTGCATGAAGTGGCTTCCGGTGGACCTGGTGCTCGTCTCGATCTTCGCCGCGATCGGTCGGGTCAGCCACGACGAGTCGCTGACCCCGGGAGGCTGGGCGCACACGGCGTGGCCGTTCCTGGTCGGAGCGCTGATCGGCTGGGGCGTGGTGCTCGTGAGGCGCCTGCCGGGCGGCTCGGTGGCTGCCGCGATCGCGGTCTGGCCGGTGACCGTGGCGGGTGGCATGGTGCTACGGGCGCTGACCGACCAGGGAGTGGCGCTGTCGTTCATCATCGTGGCGAGCGTCGTGCTCGGCGCATTCCTGGTCGGGGCCCGTTTCGCCGCCCAACTGGTCACCCACCGGGCAGCGTGATCACACGAGCCAGCGGATCAGGAAGTAGAGCGCCACGAACCCCAGCACGACGGCGAGGACCAACGGCACGACGACCAGCGCCACGGCCGCGAGGAGATAGCCGACGGTCGGCGGGTCGGGATAGGGGTCGGCCTCGACCGCTCGTTCGAGCAGTCGGTAGTTCTTGCGGTTGGCCCGGTGGGCCACGTCGGCGAGATCGCCGACGAAGGGCACCAGCCCGAGCAGGGCGTCGAGGACGAGGTTCCAGCCCATCCGCGCCAGCGTCGGGACCGGCACCCGGCAGCGCACGGCGTCATAGACGATGACGCCCGACAGCGTGGAGCCGGCGAGGTCGCCGATCCCGGGGACCAGCCCCACCAGCGCGTCGAGCCCGACACCCACGTCGGTGCCGGGCACGGTGGCGACGTCGTCGAGCAGCCGCGCGACGCGGCGGCTGGTCGTCAGGTCGACGCGCGGCCTCTCGGGGAGGGGCACGGTGGGGTCCCCGCTCATGGCCCCACCCTAGGAGGAGGACCCCACCCACGAAGCCCGGCGGACCTCGCGGCTCTCAGACTCGGGTCAGGCGCACCACAACACCCGGTCACCGAGCTGGTCGGCCAGCGCAGACACCCCCCGGAGGTCGTCGCGGTCGCTGAGCAACCGGACCAGCCCCTCGGCGTTGCGTGCCACGAGTCGCTCGCGGAGCACGACGAATCGCTCCTGCTTCTCTTCCTCGGTCATCGGACCCCCTGCCTCAGTCGGTGTTGAACGATCCAATCCTGACCAGCGGAGTTGTCGGGGAGGTTGACCACGGGTTACGAGCACGTCACGGGCGGTTACGAACAGGTCAAAGATCTGCGGCCGTGGCGAAGGTACGCCGGGAGATGTTCACCGTTCCGCAGTCGGCGAGGGCGATCGGCCGGTGGGGGTCGAGACCGTCGAGCAGCCACCAGGCGCCGTCGCGCAGCAACAGCCCCACCGGGTGCACCGTCCGCGGCTCGGCGTCGGTCGAGCGCACCCGCACGATGCGGCCGCCGCGGACCGCGTCGGCCAGCGCGGGGACGCGATCGTCGTCGTCGGGCATGGTCACCTCGACGAGGAACCGGGTCGAGGCGTCCTGCGCGGTACGGCGTACGCCGTCGGGCAGCGACTCCAGGAGCTTGGTGCGGGCACGCTTGCCCGCCTCGCCCAGGCCGAGGTCGTCGAGCTCGGGGGCGGCACGGCCCAGCAGCACGCCCAGCGCCTCGGCCTCGTCGGCGGCGAGCCCGGTCAACCGGGTCCGATAGCTGAAGCCGAGCTCGATCCCACCGTGCCGCCCCTGGGTGACGACGACCGGCAGCCCGGCCTCGCCGAGCGCGTCGACGTCGCGCAGCACCGTCCGCCGCGTCACCTCGAGCTCGCGCGCCAGCTCGGCCGCGGTCATCTTGCCGCGGTTCTGGAGCAGCAGCAGCATGAGCAGCAGGCGGGAAGCGCGCATCGGACGTCCAACAAAGGTGACAGAAGACGACACCTTATCGCTGCTACGGTCCAGCGTCCGACCACCGCCGGGAAGGGGAAGCACCATGGGACAGGTCACCTATGGGGACGGCTCCGTCGAGGACCCGTGGCAGCTGCAGACGCCGCCCCAGACCTCGCAGTTCGTCGCCTGGCGCGACGAGTCGCTCGATCCGCCGGCCCTGGTCGTCCAGGTCGGGACGACCAAGCTCTCCTACCACCTGCGCGGCCTCGACGACGCCCACGCGATGCTGCTCGACCACGGCGACTGGATGCCGCTCGGCAACGCCGACGAGGGCAAGCCCGTCAAGGACGGCACGGTCGAGGCGTGGGCGCGCGACGCCGGCAACCCGGTGGGCGGCTACTACGGGCTGCGCAAGGGCTATCGGGGCCGGTTCGCCAACTACGTCATGCCGGTGCTCGAGCTGCTCGGCAAGGTCGAGCTCGAGCACGGGCCGCGCAACAACCGGGTCCGCGCGCTCTGACGCGCCCGGCCGACGAGCCACCCCAGCCGCGAGTCACGGATCGTGGGCCCAGGCAGGGCTCAGGCCCAGTGCCGCCGCAGCACGGTGGTGACGTCGAACGGGTCGGCGCCCTGCTGGGCCGCGAGCACCCCGGCCCCCTCGGCCGAGCCCGTATAGAGTGCGTCACCGCCCCCCACCCAGTGAACCCACGCGCGGCCATAGGCCTGCGCCCGCTGGGCGTTGACACCGAGCACGGTCGGCACGGGGTGCCAGGTCTCGCCCGTCATCGTGATCCGGCCGTACGACGCGCGCACCGCCGCCCACCACCCGGTCGGCACGGTGACCAAGGTCCAGCGAGGCACGACATAGCGTGGCCGCACGATCGGTGAGAGCGCCTCGTCGAGCGCGAGCGCGAACTGGGCGGAGGCGTCCTCGGTGACTCCCTGGAGAGTGCAGCGGTACTCCCCGTCGGGCTCGACATCCACCCGGACCGCTTCGGCGCCCACCGGCAGCAGGCCGCTGACCCGCATGGCGTCGGCGACGGCCCGCGCGATCTGCCCGATGCCCGGCGGCAGCGCCGCCTCGGCCAGCAGGTCGCGACCGTGGGCGACCAACGAGCGACCCCGCGCACCGGCCGCGACGGCGAGTGACCCCAGGCCGGCGACCGCCGCGGCCCCCGGGACCGGCGTGGTCGCCAGGGCGGTCGACGTCGCGAGCACTCCGGCGCCCAGCCCGGCCGCGCCGAGGCCGGACAGCAGCCCCACGCCGGCACCGAGGGACGGCCGGCCGCCCTCGCGCAGGACCAGGGCACCGGGCCGGACCACGACCGCGGGCGCGGCCCCGCCGTCACCGATCGCCCGGGTCGGGCTCGGCAGCAGCCGGAGGGTGCGGGTGACGCGGTCGTCGTACGGCGCCCCGACGCGCCACCGCGCGGCGATCGCGGCCCGATCCTCGCTGCGCAGCACCATCCGCGCGTTGACCGCGTCGAGCTCCTCGAGCGGCGGCGGCGCATAGGGCGAGAAGGCCGCGTCGAGGTGGCCGACGCCGTCGACGACGTCGCCCGCGTCGTCGACGCCATAGAAGCCGTCGTGCTTGCGGACCAGCCGGTCCCAGTCGTTGGCTCCCTTGGGGTGGCCGGGGGCGACACACACGACCGACCAGGTGAGCGCCACCTTGTCGGGCCAGGCCGGGTCGGTGCGCAGCGCCCGGCCGCGGGTCTGGACGACGGCCGTCGACGTGGTGACCGCGGTGAGGTCGACCAGCCCGGACACCGAGCGCGCGTCCCAGCCCTCGCCCAGCAGGCCGCGGGTGCCGACCAGCACCCGGCAGCCGCCGGACTCGAAGAACGCCGTCACGTGCGGCACCCACTGGCGGCTGGTCCACGACCCGCCCAGGACGGTGTCGCCCTGCTCGGCCGCCACGAGCGTGAGCCCCGCGGCCAGGGTGGCGTCGCGGGTGGCCACGAAGTCGCGCAGCCGCTCGACCACGGCCGCGTCGCCGGCCACCGTCCTGCCGGTCACGAGCAGGGGGCCGAGAACGGCGGTGTCGGGTGCCTCACGCAAGGCGGAGAGGACGGCACGAGCCGACCCGGTCTGGGCGTCGATGACGCCGTCGAGGTCGGCGGGGAGGGTGGCGCTCGCCTCCTCGTGGTCGCACAGCATCAGCAGCCGCAGTCGGTCGCCGAGGTTGAGGTGCTCGGTCGCCGCGATCTGGACGGCCGCCACGGTCTTGGCCGCCGACCTGGCGAGCACCCGGTCGACCGTCGAGCGCCCCCGACGGATGCCGCGCTTGGTCCACTGGAAGCCGACCGACGGCAGCGCTCGCCGTACGGCGGCCACCACCTCGTCGTCGGCCGCGTCACCGGTCAGGGCGAGGCCACGCCGCAGCCAGTCGTCGACGAGCAGCACCCAGTCGTCGGCCGTCGGGTCGGTCCGGACCTCCTCGGTGACGCGCGCTCCAACGGGGAGCTCGAGGAGGCCGGCGTGGTGGAGGCGCAGCGCGGCGCGCGCCAGCGGCGGGTCGCCCCGGGCGATCTCCGCCCAGCCGACGTCGGGCGACAGGAACCGCGCGTCGACCCACGACAGGAACGGCGTGGACCCGAAGGCCGGGTCGGTCAGCTGGTGGACCAGGGCGGTGAACCGCGCCGCCTGGCCGGCCAGCCACTCCTCCTCCGACGCCGTGGGCGTCACCAGCCAGGCGAGCTCGGCGAACGGCGCCAGGTCGCCCTCACGTACGGCCGCCGGGATCGACGCCTCGAAGACCGTCTCGCCGAACAGGTCGGCGACCAGCGCGGCCTGGTCGGTGGTCAGCGACTCGGGTGGCGTCGCGGTCAGCCCGAGCACCCGCGCCTGCGGCAGCTGGTCGAGCACCTCGCCGAGCAGCCGCCCCCACACCTCGAGCAGGTGGTGGCACTCGTCGAGGACCAGCAGCAGCGGCCCCGCGTCCTGCATCGCCCGCACCAGCGCCGCACCGTTGTCATGCAGGCGGGAGAGCAGGTCCTGCTCGATCGCGTCGTCGTCGACCTCGTCGTCGGCGTCGAAGACCGCCAGCGACTGATAGGTCAGCGCGGTGACCTCATCGGGCAGCAGCCGGTCGTCGGTCACCCGCAGCCCCAGCCGCGCGGCCCCGGTCGCCCACTGACCCTGGATCGCGGTGTTGGGGCCGAGGACGACCACCTTCCTGACCCGGGCGTCGGCGAGCAGCCGCCGTGCCGTCTCGAGGCCGACCAGGGTCTTGCCCGCCCCGGGCGGGAGCTCGACCAGCGCTCGCACTCGGCCGGCTGCCCAGGCCTGGTCGAGCGCGGCGAGGGACAGCTCCTGGTGACGCCGCAGCCGCAGCGGAGGCGCGGCCTCGGGAGGAGCCATGGACCGCAAGGTACCAACGGCGGGCGGCCGCCCGGGCCGCCGTACGCTCGGACCATGGCCGTCGAGTCCTCCATGGTTCCGCTGGGCACCCCGATACCCGCGTTCGCCCTCCCCGACCTGACGGGCGCGACCCTGTCCAGCGACGCGCTGGCCGGTGCCCCCGCGCTCGTGGCGTTCGTGTGCAACCACTGCCCCTACGTCAAGCACGTGGAGACCCGCTTCGGCGAGGTCGTCGCCGCGCACCCGGATCTGCGGGTCATCGCCGTCTGCAGCAACGACGCGGTCGGCTATCCCGACGACGCCCCCCCACGCCTGGCCGAGCAGGCCGAGCGCGCCGGCTGGTCGTTCCCCTACCTCGTCGACGAGAGCCAGGAGACCGGCCGGGCCTTCAAGGCCGCCTGCACGCCCGACTTCTTCCTCTACGACGCCGCCGGCGCGCTCGCCTATCGCGGCGCGATGGACGGCTCCACCCCCGGCAACGGCCTCCCCGTGACCGGCGAGCTCCTCGACGACGCCATCACGCGGGTCCTCGCGGGCGAGCCCGTGCCCGAGCCCCACCGGCCGAGCATGGGCTGCTCGATCAAGTGGCGCGACTGACTAGCATCGGTAGGCATGGCGCACGGCCACCCGCACCCGAACGACGGTCACCCGCCCGGGTCGCGGGAGGGCGGGCCGACTGACGGCCGATGGCTGTTGGCCGCGCTGACGCTGATCCTGGCGTTCATGGCCGGCGAGGTCATCGTCGGGATCATCGCGTCGTCGCTGGCGCTGATCACCGACGCGGGCCACATGCTGACCGACGCGGCGGCGATCGCACTGGCCATCGTGGCTGCGCGGCTGGCGCGGCGCCCGGCGCGCGGCAGCTATACCTTCGGGCTGCGCCGCGTCGAGATCCTCGCCGCCCAGGCCAACGGGCTCACGCTCTGGCTGCTGGCGGTCTGGTTCACCGTCGAGGGCGTACGCCGTCTCGCCGACCCACCCGACGTCGAGGGCGGCTGGGTGGTCGCCACGGCCGGCGCCGGGATCGTGGTCAACCTCGTCGCCACCTGGCTGATCGCCCGCGCCGATCGGAGCTCCCTCAACGTCGAGGGGGCGTTCCAGCACATCCTCAACGACCTGTTCGCCTTCATCGCGACGGGGGCCGCCGGACTCGTCATCCTGTTCACGGGCTGGACCCGCGCCGACGCCGTCGCGGCGCTCGTCGTGGCGGCGCTGATGCTCAAGGGCGGCTGGGGCCTACTGCGCGAGTCCTGGCGGATCTTCCTCGAGGCGGCGCCGCGCGGCGTCGACGTCGCGGCGATCGACCAGGACCTCCACCACGTCGACGGGGTGGTGGAGATCCACGACCTGCACGTGTGGGAGGTGACGTCGGGCTTCCCGGCCCTGTCCGCGCACATCCTGGTCGACACGCACCACGACTGCCACGATCGGCGGCAGCGGATCACCGCGCTGCTGGAGGAGCGCCACGGCATCACGCACACGACGCTGCAGGTCGAGCACCCCGCGACGCCGCCACTCTTCAGCCCGGAGGACGTCCGGGCGGGGCCGGATCCCGAGACACGGCCGTGACATGCCCGCCCACATCCGGCACCGAGGTGGATCTAGCGTTCGGCCGGGGGTCCGTTCCGGCGTCGGCATCGGCCAGCTCGATGTGTCGGTGACGTTCATCCGCCGAGCTGACGTGGTGACGGTTCACCAAGGTAAGTGGGCGAACCCTCACTTACCTCGATCAATTCCGCACGGTAAGTGAGGGTTCGCCTACCTACCTTGATGAAGCGTCAACAGCCCTCCGCCGGTTAGGCTGCACTACCAAGCCGAGGCTCGCCTCACCTCGGATGCTGGAGTGGGGACAGGAGGTACGGCGATGCGAGTGACGTTCATCGCGGGACGGGTGCTGATCGCGATCGCCATCGTCGCAGCGGTCGTCGCCCAGCTCGACACGACGATCAACGCCGCCAACGCCGGGAGCGACCTGTCACAGACCGGTCCGGTGATGGCCAACTTCTTCAGCTATTTCACGATCGACTCCAACACCCTGACCGTCGGGGTGATGCTGGTGGCGGCCCTGGCGATGGTGAGCGGGGTCCCGGCCGAGCCCGGCGGGCTGACCCTGGCCCGCGCCGCGGCGACGACCTACATGGTGATCACCGGCGTCGTCTACAACCTGCTGCTCCGGGGGCTGCCGCAAGAGCACGTGGTCGACTGGTCCAACGAGATCCTCCACGTCGTGGGACCGGTCTATGTGGTGATCGACTGGTTCTTGGCCCCTGGCCGGGCCCGGCTCGCGCCCCGCGACGTGGTGGCGGTGCTCGGCTTCCCCCTGCTCTGGGTGACCTACACCCTGATCCGCGGCCCGTTCGCCGCCGACCCGTTCGAGGGCACCAGCTATTGGTATCCCTACCCGTTCCTCAACCCCGTCACCTCGACCGGCGGCTATTGGTCGGTGGCGGCCTACATCGTGGCGATCACCGCGCTCTTCGTCGCCGTCGGCCTCGCGCTGATCTGGACGTCGCGCCGGTGGGCGCCGGCCGCGGCCACAGCGGTAGCGCCCGACTGGACGGACGTCGCCGACCCGGGCTGAGAAGGAGCAGCCGCCGACGTCGCAGCATGACGCCGGCGGCTGCTCGGGACTGGATCGGGTCAGGCCTTGCGGATCGCGGCCTCGACGTCGCCCTCGGAGATCTCCTTGGTGCAGAAGAACCAGTCGACGCACTCCACGCCGTCCTCCTTGCCGTCCATCCGGTCCTTGGCGGTGCCGCAGGAGCCGGCGGTCGGGACGATGACACGGTCACCGGGGCGCCAGTCGGCCGGGGTCGCGATCGAGAACGCATCGGCGGTCTGCAGCGCCTTGACCACGCGGAGGATCTCGTCGAAGTTGCGGCCCAGGCTCAGCGGGTAGTAGATGATCGTGCGGATCATGCCCTGCGGGTCGATCACGAACACCGCACGGACGGCCTTGGTGGAGTCCTCACCCGGCATGATCATGCCGTACTTCTGGGCCACCTCCATCGTGATGTCCTCGATGAGGGGGAAGGTGACCTCGACGTTCTTCATGTCCTTGAACTCGATGCGGTCCTGGATGGTGCGCAGCCAGGCGATGTGGCTGTAGAGGCCGTCCACGGACAGGCCCACCAGCTTGGTGTTGTAGCGGGCGAACTCCTCCTCCAGCGT
>JAGQUE010000043.1:10505-12009 GCA_020438665.1 Nocardioidaceae bacterium
AGGTCATGAACTCGGTGGTGCAGACGGGGGTGAAGTCGGCCGGGTGGGAGAACAGGATCACCCACGAGCCGGCGTAGTCGGACGGGAAGCTGATGTCACCCTGCGTCGTGACGGCGGTGAACGCCGGAGCGGGGTCGCCGATGCGGGGCATGGACACGGCGGCGGGCTGAACGGTCTCGGTCATGGCAAGGTCTCCTCGATGGCCCGGGGTGATACCCCGGGGGGTATCACCACCCTAGAGCATAAACCTTGAACAGATCAAGTCTTGGCCCGAGCGCCCGCCCTCCGTCAGCTCAGCGCCGAGCCCGGTCGGTCAGCCAGCCGATCACGTCGGCGGTGACCTCGTCACGGTTGGTCTCGTTCAAGATCTCGTGACGGGCACCCGGATAGATCCTCACGGTCACGTCGGTGATGCCGGCGTCGCGGTAGCGCGCACCGAGCAGCTCCACCAGCTGGCCGCCGCCGCCCCCGACCGGGTCGTCGCTGCCGGCGGCGAGCAGCAGCGGCAGGTCCTTGCGGATGCCGTCGAGAACCTCCGGCTCGGCCAGCCGGGCGGCATGGGCGAACAGCATCGGGATCGTCTCGGGCGGGGTCTCGAAGCCGCACCACGGGTCGGCGACATAGGCGTCGACCTCGGCCTCGTCACGCGAGAGCCACTCATAGCCGGTGCGGTGCTCGAAGCCGGCATTGAAGGCCTCCAGCCCGGCAGGGGCATCCGGCGGGGCGTCGGCCAGGGCGCCGGCAAGGGCGTCCAGCGCCGTCGACCCGGACAGTACGACGCCGTCGTAGCGCCCCGAGTGGTCGGCGATGACCGACTGGGCGGCGAAGGACCCCATCGAGTGCCCGACGAGGAAGACCGGCAGCTCGTGGTGCTCGTCGGCGAGCCGGGCGCCGTACTGCACCACGTCGGCGATCAGCCCGTCCCAGCCAGCCGCGCCGAAGTCGCCGAGGTGGTCCTGGCCGGTGCGGCCGTGGCCGCGGTGGTCGGTGGCGAAGGCGAGGAACCCGGCAGCGTTGAGCGCGCGGGCCAGCCGGTCATAGCGGGCGCCGTGCTCGGCCAGCCCATGGGCGATCTGGACGACGCCGAGCGGGGCGTCGCCGGCGTCGGGCCACGCATAGGTGGCGATCGGGATGCCGTCGGCCGCGGAGATGAACGAGGACTCGGTGAACGGGGTCGTGGTCATGCCACGATCGTGGCACCGCGCCCCGACCGGCGGTAGGCCTGGACTGGCGCGTCAAGATGGCGGCATGACCGTCGTGAAGATCAACGCCATCACCGTCCCTGCCGACAGCGGCGACGAGCTCGCTCGGCGCTTCGCCACCCGTGCCGGCAAGGTCGACGAGCAGGACGGGTTCGAGGGCTTCGAACTGCTGCGACCCACCGACGACCGCCACGTCTGGCTCGTGGTGACGCGGTGGCGCGACGAGGCGGCGTTCGAGGCCTGGACCGCGGGCCAGGACTTCCAACGCGCCCACGCCCGCGCCGGCGCCGAGGGCTCGAGCG
>JAGQUE010000503.1 GCA_020438665.1 Nocardioidaceae bacterium
GCAGAGGCGCTGCAGGACGACTCGGGCCCCGGCGGGATCGATGGCGTCCGCGCGATCGTCGCCGAGGAGGTCGCCGCCTTCCTGTCGGCCCGCCGGGCCGCGCAGGTGACGCCCACGGTGGTGGCGCTGCGGTCGATGGCGACCGAGGTCGTCGAAGCCGAGCTCGAGCGGCTGGAGTCGCGGCTGCCCGACCTCGACGCGATCGCTCGGGCCGAGCTGCGCCAGACCGTCCAGCGGGTCGCCGACAAGCTGATGCACCAGCCGACCGTGCGCATCAAGCAGCTCGCCGCCGAAGGCGGCCGAGTCTCCTATGCCACCGCGCTGGCCGAGCTGTTCTCGCTCGATCCCGACGCCGTCTCGGCGGTCACCCGTCCGGAGGGGCTGTCATGACCGCTCTTCGCCTCGGCACCCGCGCCTCGTTGCTGGCCCGCACCCAGTCCGGCCACGTGGCCGACGCCGTCCGGAGCATCCTGGGTCGCGAGGTCGAGCTGGTCGACGTCAGCACCGAGGGCGACATCAGCGACGCCCCCCTGGCCACGATGGGCGGCACCGGTGTGTTCGTGAGCGCCCTTCGCGCGGCGCTGCTGCGCGGCGACGTCGACCTCGCTGTCCACTCCCTCAAGGACCTCCCGACCGCCTCCGAGCCCGGCATCGCCCTGGCCGCGATCCCGGTGCGCGCGGATCCTCGCGACGCGGTGGTCGCCCGCGACGGGCTCACCCTGGGCGAGCTCCCGGTCGGCTCCCGGGTCGGCACCGGCTCACCACGACGGGTCGCCCAGCTCGCCGCCCTCGGCCTCGGTCTCGAGACCGTGGCGGTGCGCGGCAACGTCGACACACGGCTGCGCAAGGTCGCCGAGGGCGAGCTCGACGCGGTGATCCTGGCCCGCGCCGGGCTGGCCCGGCTCGGCCGCCTCGACGCGGTCACCGAGGCGCTCGACCCCCTCCAGATGCTCCCCGCCCCCGGCCAGGGCGCGCTGGCGATCGAGTGCCGGGCAGACGACACCGGTCTGGTGGCCGCGCTGGCGGCCCTCGACGACCCCGCCACCCGCGCCTCGGTCGAGGCCGAGCGGGCGGTGCTCGCCACCCTCGAGGCGGGATGCTCGGCTCCGGTCGGCGCCCTCGCCGAGGTGGTCGAGGGCGATGACGGTCCCGAACTGTGGGTCCGCGCCATCGCCCTGTCCGAGGACGGCGCCCTGGCCGTCCGCATGTCAGCTTCCGGTCCCATCGGCGACGCAGCCGGCGTCGGGACCCGCCTCGCCGAGGAGATGCTCGTCGACGGCGCCGCCGACCTGATGCAGACACCCATGAAGAGGCACGCATGACTCGAGCCAAGACCACCGCGACCGCTGCGACGACCGCCACCGCCCCCGCCTCGCGCGGGTGGGTGTCCTTCGTCGGCAGCGGCCCCGGCGACCCGAGCCTGCTGACGGTCCGCGCCGTCGAGCTCCTCCGCGCCGCCGACGTCGTGATCACCGAGGCGCCGTTCCACGAACCGATGGTCCGCGAGATCCTCGGCCTGGCCGAGGGCCACACCGGCGGCGGCCCCGAGGGCGGCCTGGGCGGCGGCCCCGAGGGCGGTCCGGCGTTCGTCGACGGCGGCTTCGGCGAGGACGGCCAGCCGCTCACCCACGCCGGGCGGGCCAAGGTCGTCGTCCGCGAGGCCAAGAAGGGGCGCCACGTCGTACGCCTCATGACCGGCGACCCGTTCCTCTATGACTCCGGTCCCGAGGAGGCGCAGGCCTGCGCCAAGGCCGGGATCGGCATCGAGGTCGTGCCCGGCATCTCCTCGGCACTCGGCGTGCCCGCCTATGCCGGCATCCCGCTGACCGACAAGGACAACCGCGAGGTGACGGTGCTGTCGTGCGCCGACAACGTCGACTGGGCGAGGTTCGCCGACGACCGCACCCTCGTGGTGATGTCCGCGGTCGGCCCGATCGCCGACGTCGCCGGGGCGCTGCTCGCCGCCGGTCGCGCCCCGTCCACCCCCGTCGCGATGACCTGCCTCGGCACGACCACCGAGCAGGAGACCTGCACCTCGACGCTGGCCGACATCGTCGCCGACTCCCGCACCGCGCGGATCGTGCCGCCGGCCATCACCGTCATCGGTGACGTGGTCGGTCAGCGCGAGGCGCTGTCGTGGTTCGAGACCAAGCCGCTCTTCGGGTGGCGGGTGCTCGTGCCGCGCACCAAGGAGCAGGCCGGCTCGCTGTCGGCCCGGCTGCGCACCCACGGCGCGGTGCCCGAGGAGGTCCCGACCATCTCGGTCGAGCCGCCGCGCAACCCCCAACAGATGGACAAGGCCATCCGTGGGCTCGTCGAGGGTCGCTATGAGTGGATCGCGTTCACGTCGGTCAACGCCGTCAAGGCCGTCCGCGAGAAGTTCGAGGAGTATGGCCTCGACGCCCGCGCGTTCTCCGGGCTCAAGATCGCCGCGGTCGGTGAGAAGACCGCTGCCGCCATCGCCGCCTGGGGGCTGCGGGCCGACCTGATGCCGACCGGTGAGCAGTCCGCAGCCGGCCTGCTGGAGGTGTGGCCCGAGTTCGACCAGCTGCTCGACCCGATCAACCGGGTCTTCCTGCCGCGCGCCGACATCGCCACCGAGAACCTCGTCGCCGGCCTGGTCGACCTGGGCTGGGAGTGCGACGACGTGACCGCCTACCGCACCGTGCGGGCCGCGCCGCCGCCGGCCGACACCCGCGACGCCATCAAGACCGGCAAGTTCGACGCCGTCGTCTTCACCTCGTCCTCGACGGTGCGCAACCTCGTCGGGATCGCCGGCAAGCCACATCCGTCGACGGTCATCGCCGTGATCGGTCCCGCCACCGCCAAGACCGCGGAGGAGCACGGACTGCGCGTCGATGTGCTTGCCCCGGCGCCGGACGTCGCGGTGCTCGTGGACGCCCTGGCCGACTTCGGTGCGTCCCGTCGGCTCGCCATGGTGGAGGCCGGCCAGGCCGTCACCCGGCCCTCGGAGCGCAAGCCGTCCACGCGTCGCAGGGCGGGCTCCAAGTAGTGGCCGACGAGGTCTCCGCCCCGGTCGTCCGGCCGCGCCGGCTGCGTCGTACGCCGGGCCTGCGGCGGATGGTGGCCGAGACGACGGTGTCACCCGGCCAGCTCGTGCTGCCGATGTTCGTCCGCGAGGGGCTCGCCGAGCCGCAGCCGATCTCGTCGATGCCGGGCGTCCTCCAGCACACGCGCGAGACGCTGGTGCGGGCCGCGGCCGAGGCCGCGTCGCTGGGGCTGGGCGGTGTCATGCTGTTCGGGGTCCCCGAGCGTCGGGATGCCGTCGGGTCCGGGGCCACCGACCCGGCCGGGATCCTCAACCTCGCCATCAACGACGTGGTCGCCGAGGTCGGCGACGCGCTGACGGTGATGAGCGACCTGTGTCTCGACGAGTTCACCGACCACGGTCACTGTGGCCTGCTGACCCCCGACGGCTCCGTCGACAACGACCAGACGCTGGTGGCCTATGCCGAGATGGCGCTGGCCCAGGCCGACGCGGGGGTCGACATGGTCGGCCCCAGCGGCATGATGGACGGCCAGGTCCGGGTGATCCGCGAGGCCCTCGACGGCGCCGGCCATGCCGACGTCGGGATCCTGGCCTACTCGGCGAAATATGCCTCCGCGTTCTATGGACCGTTCCGGGAGGCCGTCGACTCCTGCCTCGAGGGCGACCGCCGTACCTATCAACAGGACCCCGCCAACGCCGTCGAGGGCGTCCGCGAGGCACTGCTCGACATCGACGAGGGCGCCGACATCGTCATGGTCAAGCCCGCACTGGCCTATCTCGACGTCATCCGGCGGGTCCGCGACGCGGTCAACGTCCCGGTCGCGGCCTACAACATCTCCGGGGAGTACGCCATGGTCGAGGCCGCGGCCGCTCACGGCTGGATCGACCGCGAGGCCGCGGTCCTCGAGACCCTCACATCCATCCGCCGCGCCGGCGCCGACGTGATCTTGACCTATTGGGCCGCCGAGGCCGCGGGTCTGCTCGCCCGGCGGTGACGGTTCACCAAGGTAGGTAGGTGAACCCTCACCTACCGTGTGGAGTTCACCTGGGTAGGTGCGGGTCCGACCTCCTACCTTGATGAACCGTCAACCCTGAGTAGTCTGCCGGGATGACCGAGGGTGGAACGACCTACGTCCTCGTCGACGGGGAGAACATCGACGCCACATTGGGACAGTCGATCCTCGGACGGCGGCCGCAGCCCGACGAGCGCCCGCGCTGGGAGCGGGTGCTGGACTTCGCGCGGGACCAGTGGGGCCAGCCGACACGGGGGCTGTTCTTCCTGGCCGCCAACAGCGAGCTGCCGATGGCGTTCATCCAGGCGCTGCTCGCGCTGGGGTGGCGGCCCATCCCGCTGTCCGGGGCGTCGCACCAGAAGGTCGTCGACATCGCGATCCAGCGGACACTCGACGCCATCGCCGACCGTGGGGGCGACGTCATGGTCGTCACCCACGACGGCGACTTCCTGCCCCAGCTCGAGCGCGTCTGCGGGCTCGGCCGCCGGGTCGGGCTGATCGGGTTCGAGGAGTTCAAGCACCGCGGCTTCGTGGCGCTGGCCCAGCAGGGGCTGGAGTTCTTCGACCTCGAGGCCGACGTCAACGCGTTCAACGTGACGCTGCCGCGGATCCGGATCATTCCCATCGACGACTTCGACCCGGTCGCCTTCCTCTGACCGACTTCCTCTGACCGCCTTCCGGTTGCCCGCCGTACGACGGTCGTGGGGTGCGTCCCTCGACCGGCCGGCGCCGCGCGAGGGTCCGCCGGCAAGCACCGATGTGGGGTCTCTCAGGATGGTCGGACACAATGTCCCGGTGACGACGCAGGCCAGTGCCGACCTCTTCGCCCGCGCCCGGGCCGTGACGCCCGGGGGCGTGAACTCACCCGTCCGCGCGTTCAACGCGGTCGGAGGGACGCCGCGGTTCATCCGGTCGGCTGCCGGGGCCTGGCTGACCGACGTGGACGGCAACGACTACGTCGACCTGATCTGCTCCTGGGGCCCGATGCTGCTCGGTCACGCCCACCCCGAGGTGCAGGCCGCCGTCTCGGCCGCGGTCGCGCGGGGGACCTCCTATGGCACCCCCACCGAGCCCGAGGTCGAGCTCGCCGAGGAGATCGTGGCGCGTACGCCGGTCGACAAGGTCCGCTTCGTGTCCTCCGGCACCGAGGCCACGATGTCCGCGATCCGGCTGGCCCGCGGGGTCACCGGCCGCGACTTCGTGGTGAAGTTCGCCGGCTGCTACCACGGCCACGTCGACTCGCTGCTCGCGTCGGCCGGGTCGGGGCTCGCTACGTTCGCGGTCCCCGGCACGCCCGGCGTGCCCGCGTCCTCCACCGAGCTGACCCTCGTGCTGCCCTACAACGACCGCGCAGCCGTCGAAGCCGCGTTCGCCGAGCACGGCGACCGGATCGCCTGCCTGATCTCGGAGGCGGCTCCCGGCAACATGGGCGTCGTTCCGCCCGAGCCCGGCTTCAACAGGTTCCTCGCCGAGACCTGCCGGGCCCACGGGGCGCTGTTCATCAGCGACGAGGTGATGACCGGCTTCCGGGTCACCCGGCAGGGCCAGTGGGGTCTCGACGGCGCCGTCGAGGGCTGGCGTCCCGACCTGGTCACCTTCGGCAAGGTCATGGGCGGCGGCTTCCCGGCGGCGGCATTCGGCGGCCGGGCCGACGTGATGGGCCACCTGGCACCCGAGGGCCCCGTCTATCAGGCCGGCACGCTGTCGGGGAACCCCGTCGCCACGACCGCCGGCCTCACCACCCTGCGGCTGGCGACCGACGACGTCTATGCCCACGTCGGTCAGGTCGCCGACACGATCCGGACCGCCGCCGCCGAGGCGCTCAGCGCCGCCGGGGTGCCCCATGTCGTGCAGAGCAGCGGCACCATGTTCTCGGTGTTCTTCACCGCCGAGCCGGTCCGCGACTTCGCCGGG
>JAGQUE010000504.1 GCA_020438665.1 Nocardioidaceae bacterium
TTCATCGGACCCGGGTGGTCCGACAGCGTCATCCGGACGATCCCGTCGGTCGGGTCGTGGACATAGCAGATCGAGCGGGTCTGGCTGCCGTCGCCGGCGACGGTGACGGGGTGGCCGAGCAGCGCCTGGCGGATGAAGTTGGGGATCGCACGGCCGTCGTTGGGTCGCATCCGGGGACCGAAGGTGTTGAAGATCCGGACGATGCCGGTGTCCATGCCGTGGGTGGAGCGGTAGGCCATCGTCATGGCCTCGGAGAAACGCTTGGCCTCGTCATAGACCCCGCGCGGCCCCACCGGGTTGACGTGGCCCCAGTAGTCCTCGGGCTGCGGGTGCACCTGAGGGTCGCCATAGACCTCGGAGGTCGACGCGAGGATGAAGCGGGCCCCCTTCTCGCGGGCCACCCCCAGGGCGTGCAGCGTGCCGATCGAGCCCACCTTCATGGTGTGGATCGGGAGCCGCAGATAGTCGATCGGTGAGGCCGGCGACGCGAAGTGGAGCACCGCGTCGACGTCGCCGACCACGTGGACATAGTCGGTGACGTCGGTGCGGATCAGCCGGAAGTTGTCCTCCGGAGCCAGGTGGGCGACGTTGGCGGGCGACCCGGTGAGGAAGTTGTCGAGGCAGACGACCTCGTGGCCGTCCCGGACGAACCGCTCACACAGGTGGGACCCGAGGAACCCCGCGCCGCCCGTGACGACGACGCGCATCAGGACGTGGCGGCGGCGACGGGCTCGGACGACTCGTCCGTGGCCTCGTCGGACTTGCGCGACATCAGGACCAGCAGACCGCCGACCACCAGCGCCAGCAGACCACCGACCAGCCCGATCACCGGCAGCACGGCCCGGAGCAGGTGGAGCTGGCCGGACTTGCCCTTGTATTCGTCGACGTTGTCCTGGACCTGGGAGTCGGGGTAGGCCGTCGTGCCCCTGGTCGCGACGACCCTGTCCTCGCCGTTGTAGCGCAGGGTGGTGTTCTGGGTCTGCAGGGACTTGATGATGACGCCCGTCTCGGGCTCGACCCAGAAGGTGACGTCGTTGGCGTACCAGTTCTCGGCCGACAGCATCTCGCCGGCGGGCTCACCCAGGACCTTGGACGGCACGTCGATCGTCTCGGTCATCGTGGGAGGCACGGTCCCGTGGAACTTGTAGGTGCTCAGACCGCCGACCGTCTCCGTGGTGTCGTAGGTCATCGTCATGGTGTCCTTGAGGTCGTTGTCGAACCACTGGTAGGACGTCTTCTGAGTGTTGAAGGGGAACTTGAACAGCAGGCCCTGATAGGTGATGGGCTCGTCGTTGAGCGTGGTGTCGCAGCAGTCGACGGCCTCGCCCGTGTTGCGGTCGAACGCCGCGTGCTGGGTCGTCACCGAGAGCTTCTCGCCGGCGCTGTTGGTCGTGACCACCGCCTGGTCCCAGATCGCCACGTTGTCGCCCTGCTCCTCGGCGGCCTTGACCTGACCGATGGTGCGCAGGTGGGACGTCAGCGTGTCCGTCTGCTCCGAGAGCGTCGCCTTGTCGAAGTAGGTCATGCCCTCTCCGAGCGACGTGGTGTTGGAGTTCTGGTCCAACGGCACCACGGCCAGCGTCGGGTAGGCGTACCACTTGACCATGGCGGTCATGGCCAGCAGAAATCCGGCGAACCCGAGCAGCACCAGTCCAACGATGCGGCGCATCTTGTATCCCTCTCATCGGACGGCGCCGGGCGCGCCGTTTCTCGACCCCGGCGGGATGGTAGCAGTACCGAGCGGTAATAAGCCCTACCTAACGCCGTGTTTACGCCAGGCGATCCAGAGGTTCCAGGTCGCCACCTCCCGCAGACCCGGCACTTTGAGCATTGGTCTGGACCAGCCCGGCCAGTAGCGCGGGCGCACGTCGAGCACCTCGGCGCCGTCGATGCGCGGCGCCATCCGCAGAGCGTCGGCGACCGACAGCCGGAACAACGAGGCGTCGACACGGTTCTTGGGATCCTTGCCGTGCTTGCGCCGATAGCGGCGTACGGCGTACTCGCCGCCGAGGTAGTGCCACGGCGACGTCTCGTGGCCGCCCCACGGAGACAGCCAGTTGGTGAACGACGCGATCGCCACTCCCCCGGGCCGGGTGACGCGGACCAGCTCGCGGCACAACACCTCGGGGTCAGGCACGTGCTCGAGCACGTTGGAGGTGAAGGCGACGTCGATGCTGCCGTCGCGGAAGGGCAGCTGCTGACCGACACAGGCGACGGCCAGGCTCGCCTCGGTCTGGTGGGCGAAGTCGCCCGCGTCGACGTCGCAGCCGACGTAGGTGGCACCGGCGCCCTCGAAGGCCTGGGCGAAGTAGAGCGGGCCCGCCCCCACATCGAGCACGAGCTTGCCGGCCAGCGGCCCATAGTCGGCGACCATGGCGACGGAGTCTCGCGCCAGCGCACCATAGAAGCGGGCCGGATCGTCCTGCTCGTGCAGGAAGTCGGAGAACAGGCGGGCCGATCGACGCAACCCGGTGGGCGCCGGTCCGCCCCGACCCACCTCAGACCTGCCCATGGGCGGGGAGCATAACGGTCGGCCGTCCCGGTCACGGTTGATACCCTCCTGCGGATGTCGGGCACGGGAGGGTGCCCCGGCACACGCGTGGAAGGTTGGCCCGTGGACGGTTGGCCTGTGGACGGTTGGCCTGTGGACGATTGGCCCGTGGCTGGTTCGCACGGTCCTGGGCGGCAGGGACAGGCACCGCAGACACCTGACCTGGCGGGTCGCCGGATCCTCATCCTCAACTGGCGAGACGAGCACCACCCCGAGGCGGGCGGGTCGGAGGTCTATGTCGGCCAGATCGCCCGCGGCTTCGCCGAGCGGGGCGCGGTCGTCACGATGCTCTGCCCGCGCTACCCCGGGTCGACCGCTCGCGAGACCGTCGACGGCGTCCGTTATCGCCGTGTCGCCGGCCGGCTGAGCATCTATCTGGCGGTCCCGGTGCTGGCGCTGCTGCGCCGGCTCCCGCGCCACGACCTGGTCATCGAGATCCAGAACGGCGTGCCGTTCCTGGCCGCCGCCTATGTGCGCAAGCCCGTCGTGGTGGTCGTCCATCATGTCCATCGCGAGCAGTGGAAGATCCTGTTCAAGCCGATGGCAGCACGTTTCGGCTGGTGGCTGGAGAGCTCGCTGGCCCCTCGCGTGGCGCGCCGCGCGCCCTATGTGACCGTGTCGGACGCGACACGCCGTGAGCTGGTCGCGCTGGGCATCGACGCGGAGCGCATCTCGGTGGTCCGCAACGGATCACCGTCGAGCGCCCTGCACGAGCCCGCCGCCCGGTCCGACGTCCCCGAGATCCTCGTCCTGGGACGGCTGGTGCCCCACAAGCGGGTGGAGATCGCCCTCGAAGCGGCCCAGCGGCTGCGCCACGACCACCCCGGGCTGCGGGTGACGGTCGCCGGCGAGGGCTGGTGGCACCACCACCTCACCGAGCGGGTCGCCGAGCTCGGTCTGGGGGACGCCGTCACGTTCACCGGGCACGTGAGCGAGGACGAGAAGCACCGGCTCTACGACAGGGCGTGGGTCCACGCCCTGCCGTCGGTCAAGGAGGGGTGGGGGCTCGTCGTCGTCGAGGCGGGGATGCATCAGACCCCCACCGTCGCGTTCCGCAGCGCCGGCGGGGTCCAGGAGTCGCTGGTCGACGGCGAGACCGGCCTGCTGGCCGACGACGAGGCCGACTTCACCCATGCCCTCGGCCGGCTGCTTGACGACCCGGCGCTGCGCGACCGACTCGGCGTGGCCGCCGACAAGCATGCCCGGTCGTTCACGTGGGAGGCGTCGCGGTCGCAGTTCGCCGAGGTGCTCGCGCGGACCCTGGCAGTCCGCCGTTAGCCGGGCGACCCCGTCAGGTCGTGGGGACAGACAACGACTCCCGGTCCATCAGGATCCGGGAGTCGTGGGTCAGCTGCGATGAACGGTCACTCAGCGCCGTAGTCGATGAGCGGGGCGTTGCTCTGCTCGGCGGCAGGAGAGAGTGCCTGGGTGCCGACGAAGATCGCCATGCCGGACATGAAGATGCCGACGAAGAGGGCGATGCCCGACTTGAGGAACACGTTCACGGTTGCTGCCTCCCACGACTGGACTTGCCGGCGAAGCATAGCACCCGACGGCGGCGTTCCTCGGCATTGCCGACGAGGGCGATGATGAGCCAGATCCCGGCCGCCAGATCGAGGGTGAGCACGGCACCCACGTGGCCGGACACGGGGAGGGCGCCCGTCACCGGCCCGAGGTCCACGACGCGGATCCAGCGGCCCTCGAACACGACCTCGCCGGCCGGTTCGGTCCCAGGGTCCTGGCCCGCGGTCGTGAGGTCCTCGACGACGAACCGGACGCCGTGCTGGCGCAGCGCCTCCGGGGTCAGCTCACCCGCCGCGAGGCGCGCCGTCACCCAGGCCGCCTCGGGGTCCTCGCCGGGAACGACGCCCGCACGCACCTCGAGGTCATCGCGCACGATCGTGCGGCGATCCAGCAACCGGGACCACGGGTCCAGCACGGTCGTCTGGTCGTTCCAGCTCCAGGCGCGGAACGCGTGCCACGGCAGCACCAGGGCCGCACCCGGGGCCGCCGACTCGTTGACCACCTGCGCCGCGGCTGCATAGTCGTCGGGCCACCGGTGTGCGACGAGACGGCCGTTGACGCCCCAGGCGAGGTCCGGCAGCACGATCAGCGGGAGCACCGCGCCGCATCCCACCAGGAACGTCGCCTCGCGCGCCGAGAACGGGCGGGTCAGTCGTTCGAGCGCCGGGCCGACCCCCAGGGAGACGGCGAGCACCCACCACGCCACCCACTTCTGGGCGTCACGCAGGATCCCGCCGCCGGGGACGTGCCCCGTGGTCCAGACCAGGAGGTCGCGACCGGCCGGGGTCAGGGAGGCGAGGCCCACGAGCAGGCCGACCAGGGCGAGGCCGGCGACGACCCCGCGTGCGCGGGTGGCGGGCTCGTCCCACCAGGCGCGGGAGCCCGACCAGCCCAGCAGCCCGATCGCGAGCAGGACCAGGCTGCCGGCGACCGCGACCGGGATGCCCCGGGAGGTGGGGTGGGTCAGCGTGTTCCACAGCCCGCCTCCGGTCGCCAGGGAGACCACGCCGCCCCAGGGCGTGTCCGGGGAGACGGCGAATGCCGCCACGCCCCGCGGGTCGGTCGACGTGAGCGCATCGGCCAGCGCCCCCGGCAGGACCCAGGTTGCGTTGAACACCACCACCGAGGCGACCAGGACGACCCGGTCGCGGCTGCGGAACCGCGGCAGCACGATCAACGCCAGTGCCAGTCCACCGGTCAGCACCCCGGCCGTCGGCGCGGCCACCGCGCCCGCTGCCACCAGGAGCACCAGCGCCCAGGGCGCGCGTGGCGCCAGCGGCTCGCGGCCGCCGTCGAACCGAATCGCCGCCAACAGGATCCAAGGCAGCAGGGCGACACCCAGCAGCAGCGACCAGTGGCCCATCGCGAGCCGCTCGGCGGTGTACGGGGTCCAGCCGAACGCCAGCGCCCCGGCGGCGGCCCCGGGGATGGTCCGCGCCGGAGAGACCCGCCAGGCGCCGAGCACCGCCAGCCCGACGATCGCCAGGAGCAGGACCTGCTGCACCAGCCACATCGGCAGGACGTGCGACGCCAGGGCGAGGAGCGCGTCCATCGGCACCGCCCGGGGAACCGATCCGTCGGCTCCCCAGGACCGCGCGCTCAGCGCCGGGGCGGAGACGAAGACCATGTCGGAGACGAGGGTGTAGCGGCCGGGGCCGAGGGTCGGCGCCATCACCAGCAGCGCCGTCACGACGGCCACGATGCGGGCGAGCCACGAGTCGACGCCCGGGCGCTCCTCCCGCGCTACGCTCCGCATGGCTGCACCGTACGACACCACAGACAGGATGCCCGTGACCGCAGACGTCGCCGGCCGGCGACCGTCCCGCCTCGCCGAAGGCGCGGTGGCCTTCGGGACCCTCGGCTCCCAGGCGTGCATCTATCTGCTCAACATCGTCGCGACCCGCACCCTCGGTCCGGCGCTCTATGGCGAGCTCGCGGCGCTGCTGACACTCACGGTCATCATGTCGATCCCGGCGATGGCACTGCAGTCGTGGGTGGCCCGGACGACGGCCCAGGGCGCCGACGCCCGGGCCCTGCTGCCGACGACCACCGAGATCTCGGTGATCAGCGCGGTGGTGACGTTCGTCGTGGTGCTGGTCATCGCGCCGCGGATCGACACCCCGGCCGTGCCGTCGGCGACCTCGGCCGCGCTCCTGGTCCTCCCGCTGGTGTGGCTCTCGACGGCCCAGGGCCTGCTCCAGGGCGGCACGCGCCTCGTCCGGCTCGGAGCCGTCATCTTCCTGGCCGGCTGTGCACGGCTCATCGGCGGCGCCGTGGCGCTTGTCCTCGACCTCGGCCCCTGGGCCGTGGTGTGGGGCATCGGTCTTGGCACCCTGCTGGTCGCCGGGGTCGCCTGGGCGCTGGTGCTGTCGGACTCACCGCGCACCTCGACCCGGTCGTCCTATCGCCCGGTGCTGCGCATCGCGTTCGCCACGGGCGCCATGTGGACGCTCGCCAACATCGACGTCCTCCTGGCCCGGCTCACCCTCGACGCCCACGAGTCCGGCTGGTACGCCGCCGGGGCGCTCGTCACCCGAGCGGTGCAGTTCGCGCCACAGTTCGTGGTGCTGTCGGCGTTCGCCGCGCTGACCGACGCCGACCGGTCCCCTCAGGTGCTCCGGGCGGCCACGGTCAAGGTCGCCGGGATCGGCGCGGCCGCGATCCTGTCGCTGGCCGCGCTCGGCCCCTGGCTGGTCCCGGCGGTGCTGGGGCGGGAGTTCGCGCATGTGGGTCACTGGGCCTGGCTGTTCGCCCTGCTGGGCACACTGCTGGCCCACAACCAGCTGCTGGTCGCCCAACGCGTCGCCCGCCACGACGAGGCCATCGCCTGGGGCATCTGGGCCACGGTGCTCGCGCTGGCCGGGGCGGCGGTG
>JAGQUE010000505.1 GCA_020438665.1 Nocardioidaceae bacterium
CGCAACCTCGCCAAGTCCGTCACGGTCGAATAGCCGGAGGGCAGCGTCATGGCCGTGGTCGGGGTCGGGATCGACGTCGTGGACATCGAGCGGTTCGGGACGGTTCTCGACCGCACCTCGGGCATGCGGGCCCGGTTGTTCACGGCCGCCGAGGCGGCCCGACCGCTGGCCTCGCTGGCGGCCCGGTTCGCCGCCAAGGAGGCGCTGGCCAAGGCGCTCGGCGCCCCCACCGGCCTGGTGTGGCTGGACGCCGAGGTGCTGACCGCCGAGGACGGCAGCCCGTCGTTCTCGCTCCAGGGCACCGTGCTGGCGCGCGCCGACGAGCTCGGCGTCGCCCACGTCCACGTCTCCATGTCCCACGACGCCGGCATCGCCTCGGCGGTCGTCGTGCTCGAGCGCTGACCGGGAGGGATCGCCATGCGACAGGCTCACACCGTCGCCCAGGTCCGGGCCGCCGAGGCCGCGCTGATGGCCACCGTCCCGGACGGCACCTTGATGCAGCGGGCCGCGGCCGGCCTCGCCGCCGCGACCACCGACCTGATCGGCGCGACGTACGGCGCCCGCGTGCGGCTGCTCGTGGGCTCGGGGGACAACGGCGGGGACGCCTTGTTCGCCGGTGCGATGCTGGCCCGGCGGGGCGCCCAGGTCGAGGCCGTCCTGCTCAGCCCGGACCAGGCCCACGCGGCCGGGGTCGCCGCCCTGCTCGGTGCGGGTGGACGGGTCCGCCGCGACGACGACCCGCCCGAGACCCCGGACGTCGTCATCGACGGGATCGTGGGCATCGGGGCGTCCGGGGGGCTGCGCCCGGAGGCCATGGCAGCGCTGCGAGCCTGCGGCGACGCCCCGGTCGTGGCCGTCGACGTGCCGTCCGGCGTGGGGGTCGACACGGCCGAGATCGCCGGTGACCACGTCGCCGCGACGCTCACCGTCACGTTCGGGACCCACAAGGTCGCCCACCTCGTCGACCCGGCGGCCGTGGCCAGCGGTGCCGTCCATCTCGTCGACATCGGCCTCGACGCGGTCCTGCCCGACCAGGGGGAGCCCGCCGTCGTCTCGCTCCAGGAGCACGATGTCGCGGCGCTGCTGCCGCGCCCGGATCCGTCGGGCCACAAGTACTCCCGCGGCGTGGTCGGTCTGCGCACGGGCTCGGCCCGCTATCCCGGCGCCGCCGTCCTCTCCGTGTCCGGCGCCAGCTGCGGGCTGGTCGGCATGGTCCGCTATGACGGCAGCGCGGCCGCGGCGGTGCACGCCGCCCATCCGGAGGTCGTCGGTCCCGGTCAGGTGCAGACCTGGGTGACGGGGTGCGGGGGCGGCGACGACGCGGGCGAGTCCCTGGCTGCGTGTCTCGACAGCGGAGCCCCGGTCGTCGTCGACGCCGATGCGCTCCGGCACGTCACCGGTCCGTTGCCCGTCCAAGCGATCCTCACGCCCCACGCCGGCGAGCTCGCCGCGATGCTCGGGGTCGACCGGACCGCCGTCGAGGCGGCGTCGCTGGCCCATGTCCGCGCGGCTGCCGACCGGTTCGAGGCGGTCGTGCTCCTCAAGGGCCGTCGCACGCTCGTCGCCGGCCCCGGCGGCCCGGTCGTCGCCAACCCGACCGGGGTGCCCTGGCTGGCCACCGCGGGCGCCGGTGACGTGCTGGCCGGCCTCGTGGGGAGCCTGCTGGCCGCCGGGCTCGAGCCCCGGTGGGCCGCGGCCGTCGGGGCCTGGCTCCACGGCGCCGCGGCGACGCTGGCCGCGGCAGGAGGCCCGCTGGTGGCCTCCGACGTGGCGCGACTGGTGCCCGCGACGATCGCGACGGTGCTGGCCGGCGAGGTGTGACCCACCCCCCACATCGACGGTTCCAGCCCCCCCAGGTGGAAGAATCGGCTCTATGCGTGATCAGGCGGAGGTCGAGAGCGCGGAAATCGTGGTCGACCTCGATGCCTTCCGCCGCAACTGCGCGCTGTTGCGGGACGCGGTCGCGCCCGCGCAGATGATGGCCGTGGTGAAGGCCGACGCCTATGGCCACGGGCTGGTCCCGGTGGCGCGCGCCGCCCGCGAGGCCGGGGTGCCGTGGCTCGGTGTCGCCCGGGTCGCCGAGGCGCTCGAGCTGCGGGCCCACGGTGACACCGGCCGCCTCGTGGCCTGGCTGGACCTGCCCGGCCACGTGGACTACGCCGAGGCCGTCCGCCAGGACGTCGACATGACGGCCTATTCACGCCGCGAGCTCCGCCTCATCGCCGCCGCCGGCCGCGAGGTCGGCCGCCCCGCCCGCGTCCAGCTCAAGGTCGACACCGGCCTGTCCCGTGGGGGCTGCCCGATGGTCGACTGGCCGGCACTTGTCGACGAGGCCGCCCGCCTCCAGCACGACGGCTCCCTGGCCGTCACCGGTGTGTGGTCGCACTTCGCCTGCAGCGACGAGCCCGAGCACCCCGCCAACGACGCCCAGGAGACGGCCTTCGTCGAGGCCGTCCGGGTCGCCGAGGGCGCCGGCCTCCACCCCGAGGTCCGCCACCTGGCCAACTCCGCGGCCGCGCTCCTGCGCCCGTCCTCCCGCTTCGACCTCGTCCGGCTCGGGCTGCTCTGCTATGGCCTCGACCCGGCGCCCGGGCTGACCCCCGACCTGGGGCTGACGCCGGTGATGACCGTCCAGACGCCGCTCGCCATGGCCAAGCCGATCGCGGCCGGCACCGGGGTCTCCTATGGCCACACCTGGGTGGCGCCCCACCCCACCACGGTGGGGCTCGTGCCGGCCGGCTATGCCGAGGGGGTGCCCCGGCATGCCTCCTCGCGGGCAGAAGTCCTGGTTGCCGGACGCCGGCGGCCCGTCAGAGGCAGAATCTGTATGGACCAGTTCGTGGTCGACCTCGACGGCGACCTGCCCGAACCCGGCACCAGGGTGCTGCTCTTCGGGCCCGGCACCGACGGCGAGCCGACCGCCCAGGACTGGGCCGAGGCCTGCGGAACCATCAGCTATGAGATCGTCACCAGGATCGGTGGCCGGATGACCAGGCGCTATGTGGGCGGAGGTGAGTCGTGAGCATCGGTGAACGGGTGCTCGGGACGCGCTCCACCTCGCCCGAGCTGTGGGTGCGACACCGTGCCGTCGACCCCGACCTGGATCTCGGGTCGCTGCACAGCGCCACCATCACCGTCGTCGCCGACGACGGCGTGCCCCTCCACGCCGAGATCGACGAGTTCGTGCCCGAGGTCACCGGCGGCCGACGCGCCAAGCACGCCGCCGCCCCTCCGGCCACGCTGGTGTTCATCCACGGCTACTCCCTCAACCTCGACTGCTGGCACTTCCAGCGGGCGGCGTTCCGTGGTGCCGTCAAGGCCGTCTACTACGACCAGCGCTCCCACGGCCGCTCCGGCCGGTCCCCGTTCGGCCACTCGACCATCGCCCAGCTCGGCCAGGACCTCAAGCGCGTGCTCGACGACCTCACGCACGACGACCCGGTCGTGCTGATCGGTCACTCGATGGGGGGCATGACGATCCTGTCGTTCGCCGAGCAGCACCCCGAGCTGTTCGGGACCAAGGTCATCGGGACCGTCCTGATGTCGACGACCGCGGGTGGCCTCGACCCCGGCCGGATCCTCTTCCCGATGCTGCCCGCCGGCCTCGGGTCGGGGATCATGAACCGGGTCGTCGGCACCCTCTCGCGCGGCCACCGCGCCGTCGACGCCCTCCGCCACCGCGGGCACGACCTCGCCATGACCGTCACCGACGCCTATGCGTTCGGCACCGACGTGCCCGACGAGCAGGTCGAGTTCGTCTATGACCTGCTCAACCAGACGCCGTTCGACGTGATCGCCGACTTCTTCCCGGCGTTCGCGACCCTCGACACCTGGCACTGCTGCGCCACGCTGTCGACGGTCCCGACCGCGATCATCTGCGGTACGGCGGACAAGATCACCGCCATCGGGCACAGCCGCAAGCTGCACGCCCGCATCCAGGGCTCCGACCTGCTGGAGTGCGAGGGCGCCGGACACATGGTCAACATCGAGCGGTTCACCAGCGTCAACCACGAGCTGGAGGCCCTGATCAACCGCGCGATCGACCAGCACGAGGCGCGATGACCCTGCGGATCCGCCGGGTCGGCCCCGAGGCCGCCGACGCGATGCACCACGTCGTGCATGCCGCCTTCGCTGCCCGTGCTCCGCTACACCCGCCCGCCGAGGCGCTGGCGGAGACGCCGGCCACCATCGCCGCCGCCCTCGAGCCGGGCGGAGGGCTGATCGCCGAGCTCGACGGCGAGCCGGTCGCGACGCTGATCCTCGACCCGGCCGGCGACGCGGTGTTCCTGCGCCGCTTCGGCGTGCTGCCGACCCATCAGCACCTCGGCCTGGCCCACCGGCTGGTGATGGCCGCGTGCGACGCGGCGGGCGATGCCCGGGAGCTGCGCGTGCTGGCCCGCCAGGAGCTGCCGGGCACGATCGGCTTCTGGCTCAACGCCGGGTTCGTCGAGACGGGTCGCCGCGCGCCCTATGTCGAGCTTCGGCGGTCGCTCGTGGAGTCTCATGACGCACCCGACGCCGACGCGACGCGCGCGCTGGGTCAGCAGCTGGCGGCGACGCTCCGACGTGGCGACCTCGTGGTCTTGTCGGGGGGGCTCGGCGCGGGCAAGACCACGCTGACCCAGGGGATCGGCGCCGGGCTCGGCGTCCGCGGTGATGTGACGTCGCCGACCTTCGTCATCGCCCGGGTCCATCCCTCGCTGGGGGACGGACCCGCCCTCGTGCACGTGGACGCCTATCGGCTCGGCGGGTTCGCCGAGCTCGACGACCTCGACCTCGACACCTCGCTCGACGAGGCGGTGACGATCGTGGAGTGGGGCGAGGGGATCGCCGAGGGGCTCTCGGAGTCCCGGCTCGAGATCCGCATCGACCGCGCCGTCGGTGACGACGCCTCCGCTGCGGTGGACGACGACCTCGACCCCCGGGTCGTGCACGTCCGCGGTCGTGGACCGCGCTGGCTCGACACCGGGCACCGGCCGGGGGACTGAGTCCCCGGGGATCGTCGAGCCCGGACCCGTCAGGTGGAGCGCCAGCCCTGGGGGGTGCGGGTCAGCCGGAGCAGCTCGGGGAACCGCAACCGCTCCCAGAAGTCGGCCGCGCCGTTGCGGGTCACCGCGCCCACCCCGACCAGCCACACGGTCATCGCCATCCCGTGGCTGGCGACCACCAACGGACGGTCGCCGCTGAGCCGGCTCCACCAGTCGATGCCGGCGCCGAAGCGGCGTACGACGTCGGCGTGGGCCTCCCAGCCGGGCGCGAGGTGGCCGCCGAGATAGGCGCGGCGTGCGCGGTGGGCCTCCTCTCCCCATGGCTCGTCGGGGCGGTCGACCTCGCGGAACCGGGCGTCCGGGACGACGGGGTCCTCGCGGAACCGGGCCGCCGGCGCCAGTGTCGCGACGGCCTTGACCTCGGGGCTCGTCACCAGCGTGGCGAACCCGGGCAGCCGCTCGGCGAGCTCCGCAGCCGCCTGCTCACCGTCGGGCGACAGCGGCCACTCGGCGGGCGGGGTGTCCTGGTCGGCGGCGGGCAGCGCATGACGGACGAGGACCAGCGTGGACACCGCGCCAGCCTAGGGCGGCGACTGCCTTCCCCGGGACCTGGCGCGCTGGCCTGTGGACGAGCGGTGCTGTGCGTTGCCCTGGGCGGATCCGCGCCGGGCTCGGGGCTGCCGAGTCGTCACAGGCCGTGACGACGCGGCGAGGGCCCCCCGATAACCTCGGGGGGTGCTCCTCGCGTTCGATACGGCGACCCCGCTGGTGACGGCGGCGATCCACGACGGCCACGGCGTCCTGGTCGACCACGTGGCCGCGGCCCCGCTGAAGCACGGCGAGCAGCTCGCGCCGCTCATCGAGCGCTGCCTGGTCGACGCCGGGCTGACCCGGCTCGACCTCACCGCCATTGCGGTCGGAGTCGGGCCCGGTCCGT
>JAGQUE010000044.1:0-300 GCA_020438665.1 Nocardioidaceae bacterium
CGCCGGGCTGATCTGGATCGGCCCCCCGCCCACCGCCATCGAGCAGCTGGGCGACAAGGTCCAGGCACGCCACATCGCCGCCAAGGTCGGCGCGCCCCAGGTCGTCGGCACCGCCGACCCGGTCTCGGGCGCCGACGAGGTCATCGCCTTCGCCGAGGAGCACGGCCTCCCCATCGCGATCAAGGCGGCCTTCGGCGGCGGCGGCCGCGGCCTCAAGGTCGCCCGCAGCCTCGACGAGGTCGCCGAGCTCTATGACTCCGCCGTCCGCGAGGCCGTCACGGCGTTCGGCCGCGGCGAGTG
>JAGQUE010000044.1:391-3481 GCA_020438665.1 Nocardioidaceae bacterium
AGCGCCGCCACCAGAAGCTCGTCGAGGAGGCCCCCGCGCCGTTCCTGAGCCAGGACCAGCTCGACCGCCTCTATTCCGCCTCCAAGGCGATCCTCAAGGAGGCCGGCTATGTCGGCGCCGGGACCTGTGAGTTCCTGGTCGGCAAGGACGGCACCATCTCCTTCCTCGAGGTCAACACCCGTCTCCAGGTGGAGCACCCGGTCTCCGAGGAGGTCACCGGCATCGACCTGGTCCGCGAGATGTTCCGCATCGCGGCCGGCGAGGAGCTCGGCTATGGCGACCCGACGATCTCCGGCCACTCCATCGAGTTCCGGATCAACGCCGAGGATGCCGGCCGCAACTTCATGCCCGCACCCGGCACGCTCACCGTGTGGAACCCGCCCAGCGGACCCGGCGTACGCGTCGACGGCGGCTATGTCGCGGGCGAGACCATCCCCGGCTCGTTCGACTCCCTGATCGCCAAGCTCGTGGTCACCGGCCGCGACCGGACCCAGGCGCTCGAGCGCTCCCGCCGGGCGCTGGCCGAGTTCGAGGTCGACGGCATGCCGACGGTCATCCCGTTCCACGCCGCTGTCGTCGACGACCCGGCGTTCATCGGAGACGGCGATCGCTTCGGCATCTACACGCTGTGGATCGAGAGCGAGTTCGACAACCAGATCGCCCCCTACTCCGGTGCGGCCGGCGAACCGGAGGAGGCCGTCGAGCGGCAGCGGGTCACCGTCGAGGTCGGCGGGCGCCGCCTCGAGGTCGTTCTGCCGGGCGGACTCGGCGGGCTGTCGGTCGGCGTCGCCGGCGGTGGCGCCACGAAGCCCAAGCGCAGCGCCGGCAAGAAGCTCGGCGCCGCGGTCTCCGGCGACGCCGTCGCCTCGCCGATGCAGGGCACCATCGTCAAGGTCGCCGTCGAGGAGGGTCAGACCATCGCCGAGGGCGACGTGGTGATCGTGCTCGAGGCCATGAAGATGGAGCAGCCGCTCAAGGCCCACAAGGCCGGCACCGTCACCGGCCTCAGCGCCCAGGTCGGCGCCACCGTCGCCAACGGTCAGGTCATCTGCGAGCTCAAGGACTGAGCCTGCGCCCCATCAGCCCCATCAGCCCCGTCAGCCCCATCGGCCCCATCAGCCTCGGCCGATGAGGGCGCCAAGCACCGCGTCGGCGGCACCGCGCATCCCCCGGGCATAGGGGTGGTACGCCGCCGCGCGGCCGGGCTCCATCTGCGCCCCGTTGACCCAGGCCCCCTTGCCCGCGCAGATGTCATGGCCCCGGGAGGCCGCCGCGAGGTCGACGTAGATGGCGTCCTGGGCCCGCGCCGCACTGCGCAGTGCCCCGTTGAGGGCCGCCTCGACCCGGGAGATGGGCCGATAGTCGGCGGCCGCGAAGGGCGCGGCTGAGCAGCGACCGGCAGCCGGCAGCAGGTCGGGATAGCCGACGACCACCACCACCGCGTCGGGGGCGCGCCGGTGGATCGCGGTCAGGGCCCGGGCGAGCGTCGGCTCGACCCGGCGCGCCGAGGCCACCTTGGCCTCGAGGACACCGGCGGTCGCGAAGAGCGGGGTGCACCCGGTCCGTGCGCCGCCGCCCATGCACGCGCCGGCCAGCGACCCGAACAGGTTCTCGTCGTTGCCGCCGATGCCGACCGTGACGAGGTCGGTGTCCGCTGTCAGCGCGGCGAGCTGGGGCGGCGCGATCCTTCCCCCGGTGAACGACCGCTGGCCGCGGAACAGGTCACCCACGGTGGCCCCCGAGCATGAGACATCGGTGAACGACGCCACGTCGAGGCGCTCGGCGAGGAGCGACGGGTAGTTGCCAGCGGAGCGCAGGCAGGCGCTGCCTCCCTCGGCGTACGGCGCGAGGAGCGGACCGGCCGTGAACGAGTCACCGAGGGCGACATAGTCGATCTGCTCCGGGAGCCCGGGTACGGCCACCGCCGTCGTCGTCGAGGTCGTGGCGCCGGGCGGAGCCGGCGGCTCGGACCCGCCCGAGCCCGAAGCGGACGAGCAGCCGGCGAGGACGACGGCCCCCGCCACCAGGGCGGTGATCTGTCGGACCGTCCCCGTGAGGCTGCGCACGCAACGACGCTAGCCGACGAACGCAACTCCGGCGCCGGTCAGGTCTCACCCGCTGACGAGACCCAGGGCAACCACTGAGGGCAGACTAACCTCGCAGCATGTTCTCCAAGGTGCTGGTGGCCAACCGGGGCGAGATCGCGATCCGAGCGTTCCGCGCGGCCTATGAGGTCGGGGCACGCACGGTCGCCGTCTTCCCGTGGGAGGACAGGTGGTCAGAACACCGGCTCAAGGCCGACGAGGCCTACGAGATCGGCGAGCACGGTCACCCCGTGCGGGCCTATCTCGACGCCGAGGCCATCGTCGCGGTCGCCCAGCGAGCGGGTGCGGACGCGGTCTATCCGGGCTATGGCTTCCTGTCGGAGAACCCGGCCCTCGCCGAGGCCTGCGCCGCCGCCGGGATCACGTTCGTCGGCCCGACCGCCGAGGTGCTCACGCTCACCGGCAACAAGGCCCGTGCCGTCGACGCAGCCCGCGCGGCCGGCGTGCCGACGCTCGCGAGCGTCGCGCCGTCCCGGGACGTCGACGACCTGCTGGCCGCGGCCGCGGGCCTGCCCGCCCCGCTGTTCGTCAAGGCCGTCGCCGGCGGCCGCGGACGCGGCATGCGGCGCGTCGCCGAGCGCAGCCAGCTGCGCGAGGCGATCGAGGCGGCGTCCCGAGAGGCGGACGCGGCGTTCGGCGATCCCACGGTGTTCCTCGAGCAGGCCGTGGTCGATCCCCGGCACATCGAGGTGCAGATCCTGGCCGACACCCAGGGCGGCGTGCTCCACCTGTACGAGCGGGACTGCTCGGTGCAACGGCGGCACCAGAAGGTGATCGAACTGGCGCCGGCGCCCAACCTCGACCCGGCGTTGCGCGACGCGATGTGCGCCGACGCGGTGAAGTTCGCCCGGCACATCGGCTACACCAACGCCGGCACCGTCGAGTTCCTGCTCGGCGCCGACGGCCGCTACGTGTTCATCGAGATGAACCCGCGGATCCAGGTCGAGCACACGGTCACCGAGGAGGTCACCGACATCGACCTGGT
>JAGQUE010000506.1 GCA_020438665.1 Nocardioidaceae bacterium
GCCCGGATCGCCGTGGTGCGTGAGGCCGTGGGAGAGGCCGCCTATGCGGCGGGCCATTATGCCGAGGCGCTGGCTGAGCTCCGCGCCGCCAAGCGCATCAACGGCGCGACGGCCTATCTGCCGATCATGGCCGACTGTCTGCGTGCTGTGGGCCGCCCGCAGGAGGCGCTCAAGCTCGCCAAGAGCCCCGGTGTGCGCAACTTCCAGCCGGCGGCCAAGGCCGAGATGACGCTGGTCGAGGCCGGTGCTCGTCGCGACCTCGGTCAGATGGAGGCGGCACTGGCGACGCTCGAGGCGGCGCCGCTCATGTCGCGCAGCCGCGAGTCGTGGGTGGTGCGGCTGCGCTATGCCTACGCCGACACGCTGCTGGCGGCGGGGCGCGAGCGCGATGCGCTGGCCTGGTTCCACCGCGCCCATGCGATCGACAGCGACGAGATCACCGATGCGGCTGAGCGTGCCGACGAGTTGGAGCGACGCGCAGAGTGACCCTCGCGGCCGGCTGCGGACGGCCTGAGCCGGATCAATCACACCGCTGGCATTCAGCCGCCACATGCGTCACAATGGTGCGCACAACGTCATAACCGTCACACGGCCCTCATCACCGAGGCGAGAACGCTGGGGAAGGCGCATCTCCGCGCTGGTGATGAAGGAGGTCTGGGTGACCACAAGCACTGCCACTCGCGTTGCGACGAGGGGTGTCCTTTTCGTGCACTCCGCGCCGTCGGCGATGTGCCCCCACATCGAGTGGGCGGTCGGTGGTGTTCTTGGCGTGGCCACGAACATGCACTGGACTCCCCAGCCTGCCCAGTCGGGCACCTATCGCGCCGAGCTGTCCTGGTCCGGTGCGGCCGGCAGCGCCGCCGCGATCGCCTCGGCGCTGCGCGGCTGGAACCACCTGCGCTTCGAGGCCACCGAAGAGCCCACCCCGGGCACCGAGGGCGCCCGCTTCTCCTACACCCCGCACCTCGGTGTCTTCCATGCCGTCACGGGCATCCACGGCGACATCATGATCCCCGAGGATCGCATCAAGGCCGCGGTCGTCAAGGCGACGCTGGGTGACACCACGCTGCTGACCGAGATCGACAAGCTGCTCGGCAAGCCGTGGGACGACGAGCTCGAGACGTTCCGGCACGCGGGCGAGGGTGCCCCGGTCCGCTGGCTCCACCAGGTCGTCTGACCATCCGGCCGCGCGCCAGCGCGGCCTGGGTGAGATCAGAGCGGGATGTTGCCGTGTGCCCCGCGTCGGACGCCCTTGGCCGAGATGTCGTCGGCGATGGCACGGGCGATCGCCGAGCGGGTGTGGGCGGGGTCGACCACCTCGTCGACGACGCCGATCTCCACGGCCTTGTCGACACCACCCGCGATGAGCTCGTGTTCGGCTGCGAGCTCGGCCTCGACCTGCGCCCGCAGATCGGGAGCGACCTCGGCCAGCTTGCGTCGGTGGAGGATGCGGATCGCGGCGACCGACCCCATCACGGCGACTTCGGCACCCGGCCAGGCGAACACCTTGGTGGCCCCGAGGGACCGTGAGTTCATCGCGACGTAGGCACCGCCATAGGTCTTGCGGGTCACCAGGCTGACACGGGGCACCACGCACTCGCCGAACGCATGGAGGAGCTTGGCTCCGCGCCGGACCACGCCGTCCCACTCCTGGCCGACACCCGGGAGATAGCCGGGCACATCGATGAGCACGATGAGCGGGACACCGAAGGCGTCGCACATGCGCACGAACCGGGACGCCTTCTCGGCCGATGCCGAGTCCAGGCAGCCACCGAGACGCAGTGGGTTGTTGGCGACGACGCCGACGGTGCGGCCGCCGAACCGCCCCAGGGCGGTGACGATGTTGGGGGCCCAGCGCTGGTGGAGCTCCTGCATGGTGTCGTCGTCGAGCACGGCCGCCACGAGCGGGTGCACGTCATAGGCGCGCTTGGGGGACTCGGGGAGGGAGGCGGCCAGGTCGCGGTCCTCGACCGCGGGGACGTCGAGCGTCCCCGGCGCACCGAGCAAGTGGCCCACCGCGCGGGCACGGTCGAGCGCCTCGGCCTCGGAGTCGGTCAGGATGTGAACGACACCCGAGCGGCGACCGTGGGGCTCGGGACCACCGAGACGCAGCATGTCGACGTCCTCGCCGGTCACCGACCGGACGACGTCGGGACCCGTGACGAAGATGCGCCCGTCGGGGCCCAGGATCACCACATCGGTCAGGGCCGGGCCATAGGCCGCACCACCGGCGGCCGGGCCGAGGACCACGGAGATCTGCGGGATCTTGCCGGACGCCTGCGTCATCACCTGGAAGACACGCCCCACCGCGTGGAGCGACAGCACCCCCTCCGCGAGCCGTGCCCCGCCCGAGTGCCACAGTCCGATGATCGGTACGGCGTCGGTCAGCGCGCGGTGGTAGGCGGCGACGATGACCTGGCAGCCCTGATCGCCCATCGCACCGCCCATCACGGTGGCGTCGGTGGAGAACGCGACGACCGGTGCCCCATGGACCCGACCGGTGACGGCGAGCACCCCCGACTCGTCGCCGGGGCTGATCAGCTCCAGGGAGCCTTCGTCCAGCAGCGCGCTGAGTCGGCGTAGGGGGTGGCGCGGGTCGTCAAGGCGCGAGGGCTTGGGCGCCCGCGGGGCCGGGACCTCGGCGGCGGTCGTCGAGGCCGTCGACACCGGGCCCGCCTGGACCGCGGTCATCAGACGCTCCTGAAGGCGAGAGCCACGTTGTGGCCCCCGAACCCGAAGGAGTTGTTGAGCCCGGCGATGTCGCCCGAGGGCAGGTCGCGCCGCTTGTCGGCGAGGTCGAGCCCGACGTCCTCGGGATCATCCAGGTTGATGGTCGGCGGAACGGTGCGGTCTCGCAGCGCGAGGATCGTCGCGACGGACTCCAGCGCGCCGGCAGCGCCGAGCAGGTGCCCGGTCATGGACTTGGTCGAGGTCACGACCACTCGGCCGGCGGCCTCATCGCCGAGGGCCGTGCGGATGGCCAGCGCCTCGGCAAGGTCGCCTTGCGGCGTGGACGTGGCATGCGCGTTGATGTGGACGATGTCGGCCGGCGTCAGGTCGGCCTCGGCCAGGGCCATACGCATGGCCCTGGTCGCTCCCAGGCCCGACGGGTCGGGCTGGGCGATGTCGTGGGAGTCGGCGGTGATGCCGGCACCGGCGGCTTCCGCATAGATGCGCGCACCCCGGGCGGCCGCGTGCTCGGCTGACTCCAGGACCACCGCAGCGGAGCCTTCGCCCAGGACGAAGCCGTCGCGGCCCTTGTCCCACGGGCGGGAGGCTGCTGGGGGGTCGTCGTTGCGCTTGGACAGCGCCATCATCTGGCTGAAGGCGGCCATCGGGAGGGCATGAACGGCGGCCTCGGTGCCGCCACACACCACGACGTCGGCGCGACCGAGCCGGATCATGTCGATGCCGAGCGCGATGGCCTCGTTGCCCGAGGCGCACGCGGACACGGGCGTGTGGACGCCGGCCTTGGCGCCGATCGCGAGCCCGATGTTGGCCGCGGGGGAGTTGGGCATGAGCATCGGGATCGCCAGCGGCGACACCCGCCGTGGGCCCTTCTCGTTGAGCGCGTCGTAGTTGCTCAGCAGTGTCTGGACCCCACCGATCCCGGAGGCCATGGCGACACCGAGACGCTCGGGATCGACCCCGCCGTCGGCGAGGCCGGAGTCCGCCCATGCCTCGAGGCCGGCGACCATGGCCAGCTGGCCGGAGCGGTCGAGGCGTCGTGCCTTGACGCGGTCGAGGACCTCGGTCGGGTCGACCGCCGCGACGGCGGCGATACGCGCCGGGAGCTGCCCGGCCCAGTCCTCGGTCAGGGCGGAGACGCCCGAGCGGCCCTCGAGGAGGGCAGCCCACGTGGAGGCGACATCGCCTCCGACGGGTGAGGTGGCGCCCAGGCCGGTGACGACGACTCGCTTGGTGCTCATGCACACGTCCTTCGGGGTGGGAGGGATGGGGACCGGTGGGAACCGGAGCCGGCCTGAGCCCGGCTCGGAGCGCCCCCGTGGGACGCCCCGGCCGGGCGCGGGTCGGATGAGGCCCGGGTCAGCCCTGGGCGCGCTCGATGAAGGCGACGGCGTCACCGACGGTCTTGAGGTTCTTGACCTCGTCGTCGGGGATGGAGACGCCGAACTTCTCCTCACAGGCGACGACGACCTCGACCATGGAGAGCGAGTCGACGTCGAGGTCGTCCACGAACGACTTGTCGAGCTGGACGTCGTCGGCGTCGATCCCGGCGACCTCGTTGACGATCTCGGCGAGGTCGGCGCGGATCTCTTCAGTGGTGGCCATAGTGGCTTCCTTCACTTTCTGGGGGTAGGACGTGTGGGTGGTTGGGTCAGGGGATGATGACGACCTGGGCCGCATAGGCCAGGCCGGCACCGAAGGCGATGAACAACGCCGTGTCACCGCTCTTCGCCTCGCCCTCGGAGTACATCCGGTCGAGGGCGAGGGGGATCGAGGCCGCCGAGGTGTTGCCCTGCTCGGCGATGTCGCGGGCGATCTTGACCCGCTCGGGGAGCTTCATGGCCTTCGCCATGGCGTCCGTGATGCGCATGTTGGCCTGATGCGGCACGAAGATGTCGAGGTCGTCGACCGTGATGCCGGCGCGATCGAGCGCCTCCTGGGCGACCTTGGCCATCGTGAAGACGGCCCAGCGGAACACCGGGTTGCCCTGCATCACCAGGTGGGGCATGAGGCCGGAGCCCGGGGTCTCGGGGGAGCCGACGACATCGCGCCAGTCCTCCTTCTGACGGATCAGGTCGAACTGCTCGCCGTCGGAGCCCCAGACGACCGGACCGATCGCGGGGGCGTCGCTCGGGCCGATGACCGCGGCGCCCGCACCGTCGGCGAAGATGAAAGCCGTCCCGCGGTCATAGACATCGGTGAGGTCGGAGAGCCGCTCCACGCCGATGACCAGCACATGGCGGGCGCTGCCGCCGCGGACCATGTCGGCGGCCATCGAGACGCCGTAGGTGAAGCCGGCGCAGGCCGCGGAGATGTCGAAGGCCGCCGCCTGGTTGGTGCCGAGCTCGTGGGCGATCGCCGTCGAGATCGCCGGCGTCTGCAGCAGGTGGCTCACCGTGGCCACGATGACGCAGTCGATCTGCTCGGCCGTCATCCCACTGTGCTCGAGCGCTTGGCGTGCCGCGGCCACCGACATCAGCTGCACGGTCTCGTCGGGGGCGGCCCAGCGGCGCTGCTTGATGCCGGACCGCTGCTGGATCCACTCGTCGCTGGACTCGATCGCCTCGACCACCTCGGAGTTGGGGATGACCAACGAGGGTCGGTAGGCCCCGATCCCCAGGATGCGGGCGTGCTGGGCGCCTTGCTGGTGGATGTTGATCGTCATCAGGCCGTTCCCTCCGGGTGAAGCCGGACCAGGGGTTGGCCCGGGGAGACCAGGTCGCCGTCCTCGACCAGCCACTCCACGACCTGGCCGCCGTGGGGGGCGAGGATGTCGGTGCGGTCGCGCAGGCTCGCCACCGCGCCGACGACGGCGCCGGGCGGTAGCAGGCTGGCGTCGCGGGCCGCATCGTCGAGGTGGAAGGTGCCCTTGGCCGGGGAGACGACCATGCGCCAGGTCGGTGTGGTGTCGATGACGGAGGGCTCACCGTGCTTCTCGACGAACGCGCGGGCATCGTCGAGCTGGTCGGGGGTCTTGAGTGCGAACGTCTCGACTCCCTTCATGGCGCGCTTGGCGATGCCGGTGAGGGTGCCGGCGGGAGGCATCTCGAGCAGCCCCGTCACGCCGAGGTCGAGCATCGTCTCCATGCACAGGTCCCAGCGGACCGGGCTGGCGATCTGGCCCACGATGCGGCCGAGCAGGTCGACGCCGTGATGGACCACCTGGCCGTCACGGTTGGAGATCACGGGAGTGCGGGGGTCGTGGGTCGAGACCGAGCGGGCCAGCCGCTCGAGGTGGCCGACCGCGGGCGCCATGTGGGCGGTGTGGAAGGCGCCCGCGACGCTCAGCGGCACGAGGCGTGCCTTGGCGGGCGGATCGTCGGCCAGCGCTGAGAGCTGCTCGAGGGTGCCGGCGGCGACGACCTGCCCCGGGGCGTTGTCGTTGGCGGGGGTCACCCCGTGACGTTCGAGCGTGGCCAGCACCTCGTCGCGGTCGCCCCCGAGGACGGCGGTCATGCCGGTGGGCGTGCGGGCGGCGGCGTCGGCCATCGCTTTGCCGCGCTCGCGCACGAGGACCATGGCCTGCTCGGCGGTGATCGCTCGGGCGCCGGCGGCGGCGGCGAGCTCACCCACGCTGTGCCCCGCCACGGCCCCGATCTTGGAGAACGCGTCGGCGGGGTGGGGGAACAGCCCCAGCGCCGCCACGAGCGGAGTCGCGACCAGCAGTGGCTGGGCGATCTGGGTGTCACGGATGGTCTCGGCGTCGGCCTCGGTGCCGAAGTGGGCCAGGTCGAGCCCGGCCACGGTGGACAGCCACTCGAGACGGGAGGCGAAGACGGGGTCCTCGAGCCACGGGGTCAAGAAGCCGGGAGTCTGAGCGCCCTGCCCGGGCGCGACGATCACGAGCACAGTCCCACTCTGCCGGGTAAGGCGGCCCTGACTCGCCATCGAGACGCACGAAAGTCGCCCCGGAAACTTTGTCGGGTTCCTACAACTCTGGTTCGGGGCCTCGACCGGACTGGCGACCCAGCACGAGGGCGATCTGGAGGGTGAAAGCGGCGCGGGGGTCGGTGGGAGTCAGCCCGGTCAGCTCGGCGACCTGGCGCAGTCGGTAGCGCACGGTGTTGGGGTGCACGAACAGCGCCCGCCCGGTGGCCTCGATGCTGGTCCCTCGCTCGAAGTAGGCGGTGAGCGTCTCGACCAGGGCGCTGCGAGCACGCAGCAGCGGCAAGAACACCTGCTCCACCAGGTGGCGTCGCGCATGGCCGTCGCCGGCCAGCGCCCGCTCGGGCAACAGCTCATCGCTGCGCACTGGCCGGGGCGCCCCTGGCCAACCGGCGGCGGCCCGATGTGCGGCGACCGCCGACCGGGCGGACAGGTGGGCGTGGGCGAGGTCCTCGGTCACCGGCCCGACCACGACGGGGCCGGGTCCGAAGTGGTCGACCACCGCGTGGGCGGCGCTGAGGGCGTCGTCGACCGAGCCGAGCACCACGACGAGCCGGTCGCCCTGGATCGCGCACAGGGCGTCCATGCCGCGCGCGCGGCACACCCGGCGTACCTCGTCGAACACGTCGGTCGCCGGGCGCTGCTCGGGCGTTGCGCCCAACACCACGGCCACGTCGCCGGGGGAGGACCAGCCGAGCGCTGACGCACGCGACACCACGTTCTCGTCTGTCTCGGACCGCAACACGGCGTCGACGACCAGCGCCTCCAGCCGGGCGTCCCAGGCCCCACGGGACTCCGCGGCCCGGGCATAGACCTCGGCCGTGGCGAAGGCGACCTCGCGGCCGTACCAGGACACGGCCCGGTGCACGTCGGGTGCATCGGGCGCGTCGACGAACTCGTCGATGCTGTGCTCGGTGACGTCCAGCGACAGCCGGATGAGGTCCACCGTCTGCTGCAGGGTGATGACGCGCGTCAGGGCACGCGGGGCGGCGCCGAACACGGTGGTCGCGATCGCCGACCCTTCGGGAGCGCCCGACTCGTGGAGGTACCAGTCGATGAAGTTCTTGATGCCGGCCTGCACGATCAGGCCGACCCAGGATCGCTCCTCCGCGGACAGCTCGCGAAACCACGACATCTCGCTCTGCATGCGCGTCATCGCGTTGGTGCTGAGGGAGCCGACCGCCCGCTGGAGCGCCATCGCGGCGCGCTCGCGCGAGGGGGGGACGCCGGCGGCAGACACAGTGGGAAGGCTACAAGCGCCGACCCTCCTGTCGGAACGGTCGTCCGTCTGGTTGACTGTCTGCCCATTCCCACCCTTCCGGTGACCACGGCGGGGACCAGCGGCGGCAGGGAGGTGAACGCGTGACCGATCCACGGACCCGGCTGCGCTTCCTGACCGTGCACGGGCATCGCCGGGCCTTCGTCACCGCCGGCTCCGGACCGGCGCTGCTGCTGTTGCACGGGCTCGGGTGTGACCATCGCACCTGGGACCCCGTGCTCACCTCGCTGGCGCGCCGCTACACCGTGATCGCGCCGGACCTCCTCGGGCACGGCGCCTCGGACAAGCCCCGCGCCGACTACAGCGTCGGCGGCTATGCCAACGCGATGCGTGACCTGCTCGCCCTGCTCGACGTCGACCGGGTCAC
>JAGQUE010000507.1 GCA_020438665.1 Nocardioidaceae bacterium
GCCGCGGCGGCGATCAGGACCGCCACCACGGGATGGTCCCGACCCAGCCACCACCACGCCAGGGCCAGGCCCAGGACGTCGAGGGTCCAGGCGAGCGCCCGGTCGAGGGCGAACGCGGAGAACCGCCGGTCGGGACCGGCGGGGCGCAGGGGTGTCATCGGGACGGGCAGCCCCCGGTCACGGCACGGTGACCTGAATGGTCACGCCGTCGCCCAGGTCGATGATCGAGCCCGGGTGGAGCTGGATCGCGATCCCGGGCTTGAGGTCCTCGGGCGCCAGCCCCGGCTGCACCAGGACGGTGCCGTTGGTGGAGCCCAGGTCGGTCACGACGGCGGAGCCGGTGTCGGCGCCGGCACCGGGCCGGACCTCGAGGTGGGTCGAGGAGATCTCCTGGTGGGGGCTGGGCACGCTCACCAGCCGCGGGTTGTCACCACTGGCGAACCGACGCGCCTCGGGTGACCGGCCCACGAGCACCGGGCGATCGACGTCCACGATGTCGCCGCTGGAGAAGAGCAGGCGGGCCACCGGTCGTCCGGCCGGCACGGGGGGCGTCGGCGGCGGCGCGGCGGGGATGCCGGGCTCGGGCCGGGAGAAGTCGGGCGGCTCGGGGTGACCGTCGGAGGTGGGCGCGTCGTCGGCGATGGCGTCGCGCCACGACGGCCCGGGCGGAGTCGCGGGCAGCACCTCGGTCGGCGCCGCCGGCGGGGCGTAGGGCGCGTCGAGCGGGTGAGGCTCCGGCGTCGGGAACGGCTCGGGAGCGGGGAAGGGCTCCGGAGCGGGGAACGGCTCGGGGGTGAACGGGTCGGTGGGTCCGCCGTCGAGCGGTCCCGGCTCGTCGGCGTGGGACGGCCCCCCGATGGCGGGCTCTTCGAACGCGGGCTCATCGGCAGCCGGCTCCGCCGCTGGCGTGGGCTCCTCGACGGGCGCGGCATCCTCGGCGACCACGGGCTCGACGTACGGCTCGGGATCGGGCAGCACCGGCTCCGGCTCGACCACCGGCTCGGGCTCGGGCTCGGCGACGGGCACCGCGTCGGGCACCGCGTCGGGCATCTCCATGCCCACGGAGAGGTCGTCGTCGTACTCGTCCAGCCCCCCGGCGAGCACCATCGGCTCCTCGTCGGGGTCGTGGTGGCGGGCGGAGCGGAACGGCGGCAGCTCCATGCGGGCCAGCCGCACGAGGCCGTGGGTGATCTCCATCTCCTCGCCGTCGTCCTCGGTCGGCTCGACCTGGATGAACAGCTGGGAGACGTCGGGGATGGTGCGCTCGACCCAGGTCGTCTCCGAGGAGCCGGCCACCTCGACCATGCCGCCGTCGGAGACGAACGCCGCCACGGCCGGACCGCGGAGCACGATCTTGGTGCCCTGCTCGGTGTCGCTCACCAGGACGAAGCCCGGCAGGTCGCGCAACCCCGTCGCCAGGATGGCGTCGAGGACCTCGTCGAAGCCGGCACCCTCGTCGACGAGCTCCCAGACCCCGGCCACACGTGACTTCTCCGAGGGAGGAAGCAGCACGCTGGCGTTCTGGCCGAAGATCCCGAACCACCCTCCGGGGCGGTAGGCACGGCGCTGGGGAGAGTCCGTCATGGCAGAGCCCCTAACTTGTCCTCGAGACTGACGCGCTGGCGCGTGGCGTCCTGGGTATCCCTGGCCAACCATCCCACCACATCCACGACCACCGCGGTGGCGTTGTCCCGACCCCCGGCCTCGACCGCCGCGGCCACGAGCCGATCCGCGGCGCTGCGCGGGTCGTCGGTCTGGACCAGGATCTCGGCGACGGCGGGTTCGTCGAGCATGCCGGTCACCCCGTCCGAGCAGAGCAGCAGCCGCTCGGCCTGGGGCAGCGGCAGCAGGAAGAAGTCGGGCTCGACCTCCTCGGGACCCCCGAGAGCGCGGGTGATCACATGGCGCTCGGGGTGGGTCGCGACCTCCTCGGGCGTGATGGTCCCCGCGTCGACGAGCTCCTGGACCACCGAGTGGTCGCGGCTGACCTGCTCGAGCCGGCCGTGGTGGAGGCGGTAGGCGCGGGAGTCGCCGAGGTTGGCGATCAGCCACGAGGGACGGTCGCCGTCCTGGACGACGATCGCGATGACGGCCGTGGTGCCGGAGTACCACTGCGGCGAGCCGCCGGCGCGGTTGCGGGCGGCGTACTCGAGGATGCGGCGCTGGCAGGTGCGCAGCACGTCGGTGACCCGCCGCCCGGCGGCGTGCGGGTCGAGCTCGTCACCGCCGAAGCGGCCGAACTCCTCGGCGACGATGGCGCTCGCCACATCACCCCCGTCATGACCACCCATGCCGTCGGCCACCAGGAAGACTGGGGGGCTGGCGAGGTAGGAGTCCTCGTTGACGGTGCGCACCCGGCCGACGTCGGTCGCGGCCCCGTAGTGCAGCTCGACCCGGGTCATGCGACCACCCTGGGGCCACGCTCGCCGCAACGCAAGGACCTTGGCCTCACGACACGGCAGTAGCGTGGGAGGGATGCCCTCGACCGCCGCGCCCCGCACCCTCGCCGACCAGCTGCGCAGCTGGCCCGACGAGCGCCTGGCCGCGCTGTTGCGGGCTCGACCCGACCTGGCCAGCCCGGCTCCGCACGACTCCGGGCAGCTGGCCGCGCGGGCCGCCGTACGAGCGTCGCTGCTGCGAGCCATGGACGGGCTGACCCGGCTGGAGCTGACGGTGCTGGAGGCGCTCGCGGCCCTCGGCCCGGCAGGGTCCGACGAGCTCCGCGCGTGGGTGCATGCCGACCCGGCGGCGACCGATGCTGCACTGGACCGGCTGCTCGGGCTGGTCCTCGCCTGGGAGTCGCCCCAGGGACTGCGGACGCTGACCGGGGTGCTCGAGGGCCTCACCGGCTCGGCGGCGTCGACCGGCCTGCACCCACGAAGCCCGTCGCCGGCCGCGGCGGAGGAGGTGGCGCGCCGGCTGGCCTCGGTGAGCCCGGCCGCCCTGGCGCTGCTCGACCACCTCGACGCCAACGGCGGCGAGGGCACCACCTCGGCGACATCGCCTGCCGACGGGGCCGCGCCGACACCGGTCCAGGAGCTGCTGGCCGCCCGTCTCGTGCTGCCTCGGGCCTCGGGCTTCGTCGTCCTCCCCGGCGAGGTGGCCGTCGCGGTGCGCGGTGGCCGCACTACCCGCGAGCCCGCCGACGCCGTGCCCGAGCTCGCGACGACCTCGCGCGACGCCACGCTGGTCGCGCGCGCCGCGGCCGGGGCGGCGTTCGAGCTCGTCCGCCGCGTCGAGCTCCTCCTCGAGCACTGGGGCACCCGCCCGCCGCTCGCGCTGCGGTCGGGCGGCCTCGGGGTCCGCGACCTCAAGGCGGCGGCCCAGCTGCTGCACGTCGACGAGGCCGCGGCGGCACTCGTCGTCGAGGTGGCCGCCGCCGCGCAGCTGGTCACCACGGGCTCGGCTGCGGGGGACCCGGCGTGGCTCCCGACCGACGCCTTCGACCAGTGGGCCGTCGAGCCGCCGGCCGTGCGGTGGGTGCGGCTGGTCCGCGCGTGGCTGGACAGCTCGCGGCTGGCCGCGCTGGTCGGCAGCAAGGACCGCAGCGGCGCGAAGTCCTGGAACGCGCTGGCGCCCGAGATGTCGAGCGTCTTCGCCGTCGAGAGCCGGCGGATGGCGCTGGCGTCGCTGGCGTCGCTGCCGCCGGGTGAGGTGCTGGCGGCCGGTACCGGGCTGCCCTCGCTGGTCGCGCGGGTCGCCTGGCAGCGACCCCGTCGACCGGCCAGCCGCGCCCAGCTGGTGGCCTGGGCGATCGCCGAGGCGGCGGCGCTCGGCGTCACCGGACTCGACGCCCTAGCCGCGCCGGGTCGGCTGCTCCTGGAGGGCGACGACGAGGCGGCGGCCGCCGCGCTGGAACCCGATCTGCCGGAGGAGGTCGACCACGTGCTGATCCAGGCCGACCTGACGGCGGTGGCCCCGGGCCCGCTCGTCCCGGATCGTGCGCGGACCCTTCACCTGCTGGCCGACATCGAGTCGCGCGGGGGTGCCACGGTCTATCGCTTCACCGGAACATCGGTGCGGCGCGCCTTCGACGCCGGCTGGTCGGCCGGCGAGGTCCACGACTTCCTCACGACGGTGTCGCGGACCCCGGTCCCCCAGCCGCTGACCTATCTCGTCGACGACGTCTCCCGCACCTTCGGCACGTTGCGGGTCGGCCACGCCGAGGCGTTCCTGCGCACCGACGACGAAGCCGCGCTGGCCGAGCTGCTGCACCACCCCCAGGCCGGGACGCTCGGGCTGCGGCGCATCGCACCGACGGTGCTCGTCAGCACGGTCCCGATCGACGAGCTGGTGGCGCGGCTGCGCGAGATCGGGTCCGCTCCGGTCGTCGAGGCCGCCGATGGCACGGTCCATCTCGCCCGCCCCGACCGCCATCGCACCCGCACGCCGCGCGACCGGCGTCCCCTGGGGCTGTCGGCGGCCCGTGAGGCCGCGACCGTCACCGCCGTGGTCACCGCGCTGCGGGCTGGTGACCGGGCGGCCGCCTCACGGCCACGCTCGGCCGGCACCACCAGCCCCGCCGACAGCCTCACCGCACTGCGCGACGCCGTCGAGGCGCGGGCGACGGTCACGATCGGCTATGTCGACCACCACGGCACGTCCACCGAGCGCGTGGTCGACCCGCTCGCGGTCGAGGGCGGCCAGCTGACCGCCTATGACCATCGCAGCGACGACCGCCGCAGCTTTGCCCTCCACCGGATCACCACGGTGCGGGCCCTCCCCCAGGCGGTCGACCCTGGCTGACGTCGACGCCCTCATCCGCCGGCTGCGGGCCGCCGGCTGCGTGTTCGCCGAGGACGAGGCCCGGCTCCTCGTCGACGCCGCGCCCTCCCCCGAGGCGCTGGAGTCGATGGTGACCCGACGCGTGGGCGGAGAGCCGCTGGAGCACGTGCTCGGCTGGGTCGCGTTCGCGGGACTGCGGCTGATGGTCGCGCCGGGGGTGTTCGTGCCACGCCGGCGCACCGAGCTGCTCGCCGACGTCGCCGCGACACATCTGCGCGGCGCCGATGAGCCCGTGCTGGTCGAGCTCTGCTGCGGGGTCGGAGCCGTGAGTGCGGCCGTCCTGGCCGCGCTCCCCCGCGTGCTCGTCCACGCGAGCGATCTCGACCCGGCTGCTGTCGCGTGCGCCAGGGCCAACCTGCCCCTCTCGGCGGAGGTCGCGGTCGGCGATCTCGACGGCGCCGTCCCGGGCGGCCTGCACGGTCGCGTCGACGTGCTCGTCGCCAACACGCCGTACGTCCCGAGCCGAGAGGTCGCGACGATGCCGAGGGAGGCGCGCGACCACGAGCCGCTGCTCGCCCTCGACGGCGGCGCCGACGGCCTGGCGCTGGCCCGGCGGGTGGTCGCGGTGACGGGTCGCTGGCTGCGGCCGGGCGGAATCGTCGCGATCGAGACGAGCATCGCGCAGGCGCCCGTGCTGGCCGCCGCGATGGCGGCGGCCGGGCTCACGGCGGCCGTCCGAAGCGACTTCGACCGGGACGCCACCGCGGTTGTCGGGACGGCTCCGTAGGATTCCCGAGTGACCAACGGCCCGCTGATCGTCCAGTCGGACAAGACGCTGCTGCTGGAGATCGACCACCCCAACGCCGCCGAGTGCCGCAAGGCCATCGCGCCGTTCGCCGAGCTCGAGCGCAGCCCTGAGCACGTCCACACCTATCGGCTCACCAACCTGGGTCTGTGGAACGCACGGGCGGCTGGTCACGACGCCGAGCAGGTCGTCGACACCCTGCTGCGCTACAGCCGCTACGCCGTGCCCCATGCGCTGCTCGTGGACGTCGCCGAGACGATGGCCCGGTTCGGCCGGCTGCGGCTCGAGAAGCACCCGACCCACGGGCTGGTGCTGGTCTCCACCGACCGGCCGGTCCTCGAGGAGGTGCTGCGGGCCAAGCGGATCGCCGGGATGATCGGCAACCGCATCGACGACGACACCGTCGCCGTCCACGCCTCCGAGCGCGGCAACCTCAAGCAGGCGCTGCTCAAGCTCGGCTGGCCTGCCGAGGACCTCGCCGGCTATGTCGACGGCGAGGCCCATCCGATCGAGCTGCGCGAGGAGGGCTGGACGCTTCGCGACTACCAGCGCGACGCCGCCGAGTCGTTCTGGCACGGCGGCTCGGGCGTCGTCGTACTCCCCTGTGGCGCCGGCAAGACGATCGTGGGCGCCGCCGCGATGGCCGCGGCCAAGGCCACCACGCTGATCGTGGTCACCAACACCGTCTCGGCACGGCAGTGGAAGGAAGAGCTGCTGCGGCGCACCGACCTCACCGAGGACGAGATCGGCGAATACTCCG
>JAGQUE010000508.1 GCA_020438665.1 Nocardioidaceae bacterium
CATCGCGATCCTGCGCAAGAAGGCGGTCATGGACCGCCTCTCCGCACCCGCCGACGTCCTCGAGTTCATCGCCTCCAAGATCCAGACCAACATCCGCGAGCTCGAGGGCGCGCTGATCCGGGTCACCGCCTTCGCCAACCTCAACCGCCAGGAGGTCGACCTGACCCTGGCCGAGATCGTGCTCAAGGACCTCATCCCCGAGGGCGGCGAGCCCGAGATCACCGCGCCCCTCATCATCGCGCAGACCGCGGCCTACTTCGGCGTCAGCATCGAGGACCTCACCGGCCCGAGCCGCGGCCGTCACCTCGTCCAGGGACGGCAGATCGCGATGTATCTGTGCCGTGAGCTGACCGCCCTGTCGCTGCCCAAGATCGGGGCTCAGTTCGGCAACCGCGACCACACCACGGTCATGTACGCCGACCGCAAGATCAACCAGCTCCTCGCCGAGCGCCGCTCGGTCTTCAACCAGGTCAGCGAGCTCACCAACCGCATCAAGCTCCAGGCCCGCCAGGCCTGACCGGTGCCCTGCCGAGGTCGGCCCGACGCGACCTCGAACTACATCGGTGCAAGATGTGGGGCGACCTGTGGGCCGGAGGCCGGTCTGTCCACAGGCCCTGTGTACGGATCACGTCGGCTCGTGGACGGCCAGCGCCCCCTCCACCGCGGCACCGAGTCATCCCCACGCCGTCCACATCCCCTGTGGGTCGCGGAAACCGACTCTGACCTGCATAAACATGATCCATCCACAGATTCCACAGAACCTATGACCACTCCCTACCTCTCACTGGGTCGACGATCGGTGAACATCACCCCGCGACCCGACCTGGGGACAACCCCGTCGATATGACACGATCCGACAAGGTCCATGCCCCTGCGCCGCCTCCCGCCGCGCAGCCGCACGTGGCAGGATGCACACGCCCCTGCTCATCTGGAGGTCCGAAGTGAAGTTCAGCGTCGACCGCGACGTCCTCGCGGACGCCGTGGCCTGGGCCGCGCGCAGCCTGCCGGTGCGGCCGAGTGTCCCTGTCCTGGCCGGCCTCCTCGTGGAGGCCAGTGACGAGGGTCTGGTGCTGTCGACCTTCGACTATGAGACCTCCGCGCGCGCCACGGTCAGCGCCGACGTCTCCGCCGAGGGCCGCGCCCTGGTCAGCGGCCGCCTGCTCGCAGACATCTGCCGCAGCCTGCCCGACAAGCCGGTCGAGATGGCGCTCGACGGGGCGCGGGTCCAGCTGACCTGCGGCGCCGCCCGGTTCAGCCTCCAGACCCTGCCGGTCGAGGACTATCCGTCCCTCCCGCCCATGCCGGCCGCGACGGGCACCGTGGCCAGCGACCAGTTCGCCCACGCTGTCGCCCAAGCGGTCACCGCCGCCGGCCGCGACGACATGCTCCCGGTCCTGACCGGCGTCCGCATCGAGATCGACGGGTCGACGATCAGCCTGCTCGCCACCGACCGCTTCCGACTGGCCCAACGCGAGATCGAGTGGAACCCCAACACACCCGACGAGTCGATCGCGGCCCTGGTTCCGGCCAAGGTCCTCGGCGACACCGCGAAGTCGCTCACCGCCGGCGCCGAGGTGACCATCGCGCTGTCCCACGGCGGCGTGGGTGAGGGCATCATCGGCTTCGAGGGCCACGCCCCGGGCGGACTGCGCCGTACCACGACCCGTCTGCTGGACGGCGAGTTCCCCAAGGTGCGCTCGCTCTTCCCCGCCGAACACCTCACCACGGCCCTGGTCGACAAGGCGTCGCTGATCGAGTCGGTGAAGCGAGTCTCCCTCGTCGCCGAGCGCAACACCGCGGTCCAGCTCGCGTTCAGCGACGGCGTGCTGACCCTCGACGCCGGCTCGGGTGACGAGGCCCAGGCCTCCGAGGCCATCGAGGCGACCATCGACGGCGACAGCATCACCACGGGGTTCAATCCCCAGTTCCTCCTCGACGGGCTGGGCGCGATCGACCAGCCGGTCGTCGAGCTGGCGTTCACCCAGGCCTCCAAGCCCGTGGTCATCAGCGGGGCCGTCTCCGACGGCGAGGGCGAGGCCGGCTTCCGCTATCTGCTGATGCCTCGCCGCCTGCTGTCCTGAGCACCCCTGCTGTCCGGGGCACGACAGCCACCCATCGCCCGGGTTGCGGCCGCGCCGCTAGGCTCCCACCCATGGACATCGGACTCGTCGGGCTGGGCAAGATGGGCGGCAACATGCGCACGAGGCTGCGCAATGCCGGACACACGGTCGTCGGCTATGACCGCAACCCCGACGTCGCCGACGTCGGGTCGCTCGAGGAGCTCGTCGCGGCGCTCCCCTCGCCCAAGGTGGTGTGGGTGATGGTGCCGTCGGGCGAGCCGACCCGGGCCACGGTCCACGCGCTCGGCGAGCTGCTCGGTGAGGGTGACGTGGTGGTCGACGGCGGCAACTCCCGCTGGACCGACGACCTCGAGCACGCCGAGCACCTCAAGCCCCAGGGCATCGGCTATGTCGACTGCGGTGTCTCGGGTGGCGTGTGGGGCCTCCGGAACGGCTACGCCCTCATGTACGGCGGCGACCCGGCCGACATCGCCAAGGTGCAGCCCGCCTTCGACGCCCTCAAGCCCGAGGGCGAGTTCGGGTCGGTCCACGCCGGCTCGGTCGGGGCCGGTCACTTCTCCAAGATGGTCCACAACGGCATCGAGTACGCCATCATGCAGGCCTACGCCGAGGGCTGGGAACTGCTCGACAAGGTGGAGCTCGTCGACAACGTCACCGAGGTCTTCCGCTCCTGGCGCGAGGGCACTGTCATCCGGTCCTGGCTCCTGGACCTGCTGGTGGCCGCGCTCGACGACGACCCGGGTCTGTCCCAGATCAGCGGCTATGCCGACGACTCCGGTGAGGGGCGCTGGACCGTCGAGGCCGGGATCGACAACGCAGTACCCACGCCGGCGATCACCGCGGCGCTCTATGCCCGCTTCGTCTCGCGTCAGGACGACTCCCCGGCGATGAAGGCCGTGGCCGCGATGCGCAACCAGTTCGGCGGGCACGCCGTCCACACCGCGCCACCGGTCGGCGGCGACGTCAACCCTGCCACGGGCGCCGAGCAGGGTCCCGCCTAGCCGGACCCGGAGGATCCACCGGGTGTATGTCTCCCACCTGCTGCTGCACGACTTCCGGTCCTACGCCGACGTCGACGTCGAGCTGACACCGGGGCCGACGGCGTTCATCGGTCGCAACGGGCAGGGCAAGACCAACCTTGTCGAGGCGATCGACTATCTCTCCCGGCTGTCGTCCCATCGCGTCGCCACCGACCAGCCGCTCGTGAGGGCAGGCTGCGACCAGGCGGTCGTCCGTGCGGCCGTGGTCCGCGACGGTCGTACGGCGACGCTCGAGGTCGAGATCAACCCAGGCAGGTCCAACCGCGCCAAGGTCAACCGAGCTCCCCTCCCCCGCGCTCGCGAGCTGGTCGGTCTGGTCCGCAGCGTCGTGTTCTCCCCCGAGGACCTGACCCTGGTCAAGGGCGACCCGTCGGACCGGCGCCACTTCCTCGACGACCTGCTCGTGCAGCGCACCCCCCGCCTCGCCGGGGTCAAGTCCGACTATGACCGCGTGCTCAAGCAGCGCAACTCGCTGCTCAAGACCGCCGGCGTCGCCCGGGGGCCGGCCCGCGACACGGCGCTGTCCACCTTGGAGGTGTGGGACTCCCACCTGGCGCGGACGGGCGCCGAGCTGCTCGCCGGCCGGACCCGGCTCGTCGACGACCTCCTGCCTCATCTCGGCGCGGCCTATGAGGCGGTCGCCCGCGGGGCGACCCGCGAGGACGCCGCGATCACCTACAAGCCCTCGCTGGACCTGCCAAGGTCGGGTGCCCTGCCCGAGCTGGAGCAGGCGCTGCTCGACGAGCTCGCGCGTCGCCGCGGTGACGAGCTCGACCGCGGCATCTCTCTCGTCGGACCCCATCGCGACGAGCTGCTGTGCACACTGGGCAGCGACGCACTCCGCCTGCCCGTCAAGGGCTATGCCTCCCACGGGGAGTCGTGGTCGTTCGCGGTCGCGCTGCGACTGGCGTCCTATGACCTGCTGCGCAGCGACGGCGACGACCCGATCCTCATCCTGGACGACGTCTTCGCCGAGCTCGACGGCGAACGGCGTGAGCAGCTCGCCGAGCTTGTCGCCGGGGCCGAGCAGGTGCTGGTCACCGCAGCGGTCGACGCCGATGTCCCCGACAAGCTCGCCGGGGTGCGGTTCGCGGTGGCCGAGGGCGGGGTGACCCGCGATGACTGACCAGCCGTCGCCGCCCACCGACGATCACGACGACGAGGGCCTCGACTTCGCGCGCCGGGCCGCGCGTGCCGCCGCCGCCGGCCCGCCGGTGGCCGGCCGCAGACGGCGCGCCACCCCGCGAGACGTGCGGGCCCCGCGGGCGCCGATCTCGGGCGCCCACCCCGACGAGCGCGACCCGCAGCTGCTCGACACCACCGTGGAGCGGCTCGTGGCCGACCATGGCTGGGAGCTCGACCTGAAGGTGCACGCGCTGTTCGCGCGCTGGGGCGAGCTGGTGGGCGCCGAGGTGGCCAGCCACACGACACCGGAGTCGTTCGCCGAGGGCACGCTCGTCGTACGCACCGACTCCACGGCGTGGGCCACTCAGCTGAAGTATCTCGTCCCGACCCTGCTGCGGCGGCTCAACGAGGAGCTCGGCCACGGCACGGTGACCCTGATCGACATCGCCGGGCCGGCGGCGCCATCGTGGAAGAAGGGGCCGCGCAGCGTGCGCGACGGCCGGGGCCCACGCGACACCTACGGCTGAGCCCGACGGAGCGGCCACCAGTCGCGCAGAGCCGATCCGAGGCCCGCGCGAACGTATAGGGACCAACCCGACCCCCTGTGAGCGTCCCTGAAAGGCCTTCTGAGGCCGCTGCGGGCCTGTTCCGTCCACAGATCACCCCGCCACGACGGGGTGTGATCTGGTCTGAGGCCCGTGAGCGGCTATCATGGACGTCGGGTCGCCCGGCTCCGTCAGGCGACCTTCTTGCTGTCAGACGCGCGGGTGCGCCACCTTGCCGGTGGGCGCCGCGGCGATGTGGAAGAGGTGCGTGTGTCCGACGAGACCACCGACGTCCCGACCCCCGATGATTCCTCCCTCCCGACCGACCCCGGAGTCGCCGACGACGGTGGCCACGACGCGGTCCCCGGCACCTATGACGCCTCCACGATCCAGGTCCTCGAGGGTCTCGAGGCGGTTCGCAAGCGTCCGGGCATGTACATCGGCTCGACCGGCGAACGCGGTCTCCACCACCTGGTCTGGGAGATCGTCGACAACTCCGTCGACGAGAGCCTGGCCGGGTTCTGCGACCGGATCGTGCTGACGCTCCAGGCCGACGGCGGTGTTCGGGTCGACGACAACGGTCGGGGCATCCCCACTGACATCCACCCGACCGAGGGCATCCCCGCGGTGACGATGGCGCTGACGATGCTCCATGCCGGTGGCAAGTTCGGCGGTGGCGGCTACAAGGTGTCCGGTGGTCTCCACGGGGTCGGCGTCTCGGTCGTCAACGCGCTGAGCAGCAAGCTCGTGGTCGACGTCAAGAACCGCGGCCACCTGTGGCGGCAGACCTTCTCGCTGGGGGTCCCCGACGGCGACCTCGAGCAGGTGCGGCCCATGGAGCCCGACGAGCGCACCGGCACCACGATCGTCTTCTATGCCTCCGACGAGATCTTCGAGACCACCACCTACTCGCTCGAGACGATCACCACGCGGATCCGTGAGATGGCCTTCCTCAACAAGGGTCTCGAGATCGTCGTTCGCGACGAGCGCCCCGCGGCCGACGAGATCGCCGACGCCGTCGAGGACGCCACGGTCGACCCCGAGATCGACCAGACCGGCGCTGACGCCATCAAGCGCGCCGAGTCCGGCGGGATCGAGCGGACCTTCAAATATGACCGCGGCCTGGTCGACTATGTCGAGCACCTCAACCGCCGCAAGGACAAGGCCAATCCCACGATCATCGACTTCGAGGCCGCGTCCAAGGACGGCGGCGACATGAGCCTCGAGATCGCGATGCAGTGGAACACCGGCTTCACCGAGTCGGTGCACACCTTCGCCAACGCGATCAACACCCACGAGGGCGGCACTCACGAAGAAGGCTTTCGGGCGGCGCTGACCAACACGGTCAACAAGTGGGGCGAGTCGTGGGGGCTGATCAAGAAACGCGAAGACCGGGTCAGTGGCGACGACATTCGCGAGGGCCTGACCGCGATCATCTCCATCAAGCTCGCTGAGCCGCAGTTCGAGGGCCAGAC
>JAGQUE010000509.1 GCA_020438665.1 Nocardioidaceae bacterium
CCCCGTCGACCGTGATCGCCGTGGAGCGGCTGACGGCCTGGAGGATGGCGGAGGCGATCGGTGCGCCGGGGTCGGCCAGCACCCTGATGGCGGGGCCGTCGGCTGAGACGACGACGCCGGCGGCGACCGTGCCGTCCTCGACCGCGGCCCGGAGGGCGCCCTCGTCGTCGAAGGGCCGGACCTTGAGCGTCTCGTCGGTCTCCAGGGCGGCCAGCGGGCCCTGCTGGAGGGCCTGGGAAACCGGATCGACGCCGGCGACCACGCCGACGGGGATCTGCTCGACGTCGGGGCCGTTGGACAGGAAGGACAGCACGGTCATCAGCGCCGCCGGGGCCAAGACCGCGAGCACGAGGGCCGAGCGGTCCCGAAGACGGGCGCGCAGGTCACGCCAGAAGAGGGTCGCGATGTGCATGTCAGTCCCTCAGCGCCGTACCGGTGATGTGTAGGAACACCGAGTCCAGCGACGGTTCGGCGATGGTCAGGTCGGCGATCTCGCCGCCCGCCGAGACCACGGCGCCGACCAGCTGGGGCAGATGGGCCGAAGCCTGCTCGACCATGCAGGTCAGCGTGCGGTCGTCGGTTGCCGTCACGTCGACGACGGCGTCGACCGCGGCGATGGCGGCCTTGGCGGCGGTCGCGTTGCCGGTCAGGGTGATGGTGACCTGGTCGTGCTGGTCGACCAGCGCCACGAGCTCGCGTCGAGTCCCGCAGGCGAGCATCCGGCCGTGGTCGACGATGCCGACGCGGCGGCAGAGCCGCTCGGCCTCCTCCATGTAGTGGGTGGTGTAGAGGACGCTCATGCCCTGCTCGCCGAGCATCGCCACGGCCTCGAGGATCGCGTTGCGGCTCTGCGGGTCGATGCCGACCGTGGGCTCGTCGAGGATGAGCAGCTTGGGGCGGTGGAGCAGGCCCGCCGCGATGTTCAGCCGTCGCTGCATGCCACCGGAGTATTCGCTCACCTTGTCACCGGCCCGGTCGGTGAGTCCGACCATCTCGAGCGTCTCGCCGATCCTGCTCTTGGCCTCGGTGCCCCGCAGGCCATAGAGGCGGCCGAAGAACGTGAGGTTCTCCTGGCCGCTCAGGTCGGGATAGAGGGCCAGCTCTTGGGGGACGTAGCCGATCAGCTCCCGGCCGGCGATCGACCCCGGCCGGATGTGCACGCCCTCCACGGCGATCGAGCCGGCGTCGGGGGCGAGCAGACCGCAGATCATCGAGATGCTGGTGGTCTTGCCGGCGCCGTTGGGCCCGAGCAGTCCGAAGGTCTCCCCCGGGGCCACCTCGAAGCTGAGGTCGGTGACCGCCTGCAGGTCCCCATAGGACTTCGCCAGGCCACTGACGACGAGGGTCTGGTCCGACATGCGCAGCTCCTCCGCGAGATCCGAGGTCGTGTTCTATAGTGACACTAACCTAGTAGGGCTATAGAGGGAAGTGGATATCGTGGCGCGGCGACCGAAGGGGGAGCTCCGGGGCCGGATCATCGCGGCCACGATCGAGCTTCTCCACGAGCGCAGCGACCCGACGCTGGTTTCCATCGACGCGGTCGTCACCGCGGTGGGGTGCACGCCACCGGCGCTCTACTACTACTTTCCCACCAAGGAACAGCTGCTCTCGGAGGCGTGCCGGCTCGAGTACGCCGCCTTCGCGGCAGACCTCGACGCCGCGACGCCGCGAAGTGACGACGCGCTGAGCGACCTGAGCGACCGCGGCGACGCCTACATCACCTGGGCGCGCGAACACCCGGCGGCCTATCGCCATCTGTTCATGACGCCGCTCGACGCCGATGCCGAGCCACCGCCGATCGGACCGGACGGCTTCCCCGATCTCAGCGAGGTTCCCGGCCTGGGCAGCCTGGTCGCCGACCTGCGGCGCGCCCGCGAGGCGGGCGTACCCGTCGGCGACCCCAACCTCACGGCGTTCGCACTCTGGGGTGTGGTCCACGGCTTCGCGAGCCTGGCCGTCACCCAGCCCGATATCCCCCACGACTGGCTCCTCCTGGGTCTGGAGCGGGCCTACGCCGGCCTGCTGCACGGCGAGGACTGAGGAAGCGACTCGGCCAGCGGGCGGCGTACTCACCGGTGACGGTTCACCAAGGTAGGTGGGTTAGCCCGCACTTACCTCGGTGAACTCCGCACGGTAGGTGAGGGTTCGCCTTCCTACCTTGATGAGCCGTCACCACCCAACAGCAACGAACCACCCCCTGGGAGTACGCCGGTCAGTCGTCCAAGGCGCCGAGCTCGCGGGCGATGCTCACGAGTTCGCGCTCGAACAGCGGCTCGGCGTCGCTCAGCACGAACGACACGTGGCCGAAGACCTCCATGGTCACTGCGCCATAGAGCCTGACCCACGCACTCACGAAGGCCGCGAGCGCCGGGGGTGGCATGTCGACCCCGACCTGCCCGGCATAGTCCTGGAGCGCCTGCTCGAGAGCGGGGTCGAGCTCCTCCGGCGGGAACGGCTTGGCGGCCCACAGCTCGGCGAAGATCCGGCCGAACGCCTGACCGAAGCGCTGGCCCGAGGCCTTCTCAGGGCTGCCCGGCGCGATCCCGACGCCGGGGATCGGGCTGCCGAACAGCAGCGTGAACTCGCGCGGGTGGGTCACCGACCAGCGCCGGAAGGCGCGGGCGGCCTCGCCGAGACGCACCCAGGGCTCACCCTGGACGGCGTCGGCGGCCTGCTCGACCACATCGGCAAGCTCGCCATAGAGGTCGACGACCAGCGCGGTCAGCAGCGCCTCGTGGCTCTCGAAGTAGCGATAGAGCGCCGGCGCCGTCATGCCGAGATCGCGCGCGATGGCGCGCAGCTGAACCCCCTCGACCCCGTGGTCGACGAGGTGGCGCCGCGCGGCCGCCTTGATCTCGGCGACCGTCTGCGTCCGCGCCCGTTCGCGTCGCGTCGGCATCGCCCGCTCCGATGACATCCGTGAACCCCCTTGACAAACATAAACACCGTTTGCGATGTTATCACCGTAAACGTTAACACCGTTCGCTCATCGGGAGGAGCCTACTCCCCAGACGGCGGGCAACGACGGACCCAACCCAAGGGGAGCCACCATGATCTTCCAGCGACTCGGCCGGCTGATCCATCGCCGCCGCATCATCGTCCTCGTCCTCGCCGCGGCGTTCATCGCCGCGGCCGGCCTCTGGGGCACCTCGGTGTTCGGCCGCCTCCAGACCGGCGGTTTCGAGGACCCCGACAGCGAGTCATCCCGCGCAGTGACCGCCCTCGAGCAGGACCTCGGCCGCCAGGCCACCGACGTGGTCGTCGTCTATCGCGCCCCCGAGGGCTCCGGCCTCACCGTCGACGACCCGGCGTTCGCCGACGCCGTGACTTCGGTGCTCGACGGCCTGCCGCGCAAGGACGTCGTCGCGGTGTCGTCCTACTGGTCGACCGGAGCCGACCTGTTCGTCTCCGGCGACCGGCAGGAGACCTATGCCGCGCTCCAGCTCGCGGGACCCGACGAGCAGTCCCGCACCGACGCCTATGACCGGATCGCCGACGACCTCAAGGCCGCCGGTCTCACCACGCTCCGCGGCGGGCCGGTTCCCATCGCGGCCGACGTCAACGAGCAGGTCTCCGCCGACATCGCGCGGGCCGAGGCGATCTCCACCCCCGTGCTCGTGGTCCTGCTCATGCTCGTCTTCGGGTCGATGGCCGCGGCGTCGCTGCCTCTGGCGATCGGCGGCCTGGCCATCCTCGGCGCCTTCACCGGGCTGCGACTGCTCACGACGGTCACCGACGTCTCCATCTTCTCCGTCAACATCGTCACCATGCTCGGGCTCGGCCTGGCCATCGACTATGCGCTGTTCGTGGTCTCCCGCTTCCGCGAGGAGCTGCACGCCGGCCGCGGGGTCGAGGACGCCGTCGCGGTCACCGTGGCCACCGCCGGCCGCACCGTTGCGTTCTCCGGTGTCACCGTCGCAGTCGCCCTGTCCGCCCTGCTGCTGTTCCCGCAGAACTTCCTGCGCTCGATGGGCTACGGCGGCATCTTCGCCGTCCTCGTCGCGATGGTCTCCGCGCTCACCGTGCTGCCCGCGCTCCTGTCGGTGCTCGGCCACCGCGTCGACGCCCTGCGGGTGCCGCTCCCGTGGACCCGCAGCTCGACCCGGCGATCGGCCGACGCCGAGCACGGCGCCTGGGCCCGGCTCGCCCGCGCGGTCATGCGCCGCCCGCTCGTGGTCCTGGCCGGGGTCGTCGCCGTCCTGGTGCTGCTCGGGCTGCCGTTCCTGCGCGTCACCTTCGGGGGGATCGATGCCCGGGTGCTGCCCGCCGGCACCGAGAGCCGCGTCGCCGACGAGGCGATGAGCCGGGACTTCGGCGCCGGCAACGCCGGGAACCCCATCGACCTCGTCGTCCGCGGCGCCGATGACCCCGTGGTCCTCACGTCGTACGTCGCGGCGCTGCGCGCCGTCCCCGGCGTCGTCACCGCCCAGGTCAGCCGCACCGAGGGCGGCACGGCCCATGTCGTGGTGACCTCGCAGGGTGAGGCCCAGGAGCGGGCCAACCTCGACCTGGTGTCGGAGCTACGCGACGTCGCGGTGCCGCCCGGGACCGAGGTCCTGGTCGGTGGGATGTCGGCCAGCCAGGTGGACCTGCTGTCCTCCGTCGCCGATCGGCTGCCGTGGGTGCTGCTCTATCTCGCCACCACGATGTTCGTGCTGCTGTTCTTGGCCTTCGGGTCGGTGGTGCTGCCGCTGAAGGCGATCGTGATGAACGTGCTCTCGCTCTCGGCGACGTTCGGCGTGCTGGTGTGGGGCTTCCAGGAGGGCCACCTCGCCGGGCTACTCGGGTTCACGAGCACGGGCTACCTCGAGGCCACCCAGCCGGTGCTGATCTTTGCGATGGCGTTCGGGCTGTCGATGGACTACG
>JAGQUE010000510.1:0-1708 GCA_020438665.1 Nocardioidaceae bacterium
CACGTCCTGCCGGGCGGCACCGGGTTCGCCGTCCCGACGCTGGTCGACTTCGCGCGGGGGCTGGCCGCCAAGGCCGGCTAGTGGCCGCGGCCTAGACCTCGCCGCGCTTCTTGCGACTGTTCCAGTCGCGCATCCGCTGCGGGATGCCGACCAGGGCGGCGTCATAGGACGGCACCTGGTTGCGGTTGCAGAACTCGTGGGCCCACGCGACGGACGGGACCCGCCGCCGCGTCCACTCGCCGTCATGGGCGACCAGCAGCAGCGTCACGTCGGAGACCGCGGTGCGGGGCTCCACGAAGCCTTCGACGCCTCGTCGGGTGCTCATGAACTCGTGCAGATGCAGCTCGTCCTCGCGCGTGGCCGCGCGCACGGTGGTGGATCCGGTGCGGGACAGGTCCCCGCCCGGGCGCCGCATGCGCGGGCCCGACCGGCGGAAGCGATCGAACAACCCCATGTGCACAGTGTGCCGGGTGTGGTCACACGCCGCGCTTCGCCACCGGGCCGGACGCGTTGCGCCGCCCAACCGGGAGGGTGCAAAGATGGGTCTCCGACGTGAGGGGACTCCCGGTGCCCCTGGCCCAGCGAGACGCGCGATCGGAAGGACGAGGGTGGCCCACTTCGACGTACTGATCCTCGGCGGGGGGTCGGGCGGCTACGCCTGCGCCCTCCGCGCGGCCCAGCTCGGCCTCACGGTCGGTCTCGTCGAGAAGGGCAAGCTCGGCGGCACGTGCCTCCACGCCGGCTGCATCCCCACCAAGGCGCTGCTCCACGCGGCCGAGGTGGCCGACGCCACCCGCGAGGCGGGCCAGTTCGGCGTCCAGGCGACCTTCGACGGCATCGACATGCCGGCGGTCCGCAGCTATCAGGAGGGCGTCGTCGCGCGGCTGTACAAGGGGCTCAGCGGTCTCGTGGCGTCGCGCGGCATCACCCTCATCGAGGGCGAAGGCAGGCTGAGCGGGCCGCTGAGCGTCACCGTCGGCGACGAGACCCACACCGGCACCGACGTGGTCCTGGCCACCGGCTCGCGATCCAAGACGCTGCCGGGGCTCGAGGTCGACGGCGAGCGGGTCATCACCTCCGACCACGCCCTCGGGCTCGACCACGTCCCCGCCTCGGTGATCGTGCTGGGCGGCGGCGTCATCGGCTGCGAGTTCGCCAGTGTGTGGCGGTCCTTCGGCGCCGAGGTGACCATCGTCGAAGCGCTGCCGCGGCTGGTCCCGCCCGAGGACGAGGCGTCCTCCAAGGTGCTCGAACGGGCGTTCCGCAAGCGCGGCATCAAGGCCCGCACCGCCACGTCGTTCGAGAGCGTCGCCCGCACCGACGCGGGCGTGGCGGTCACCGTCGCCGGCGGCGACGTGCTGGAGGCCGACCTGCTGCTGGTCGCCGTCGGGCGCGGACCGGTCACCGACGGGCTCGGCTATGAGGAGGCGGGGCTCGCCCTCGACCGCGGCTTCGTGGTCACCGACGAGCGGCTGCGCACCAACCTCGATCACACCTATGCCGTGGGCGACATCGTGCCGGGCCTCCAGCTGGCCCACCGAGGCTTCCAACAGGGGATCTTCGTGGCCGAGGAGATCGCCGGCCGGTCCCCCGTGCCCATCGACGAGACGGGCATCCCCCGGGTCACCTACTCCCACCCTGAGGTCGCCTCCGTCGGGCTCACCGAGGCCCAGGCGGTCGAGCGCTACGGCGCCGACGCGGTCACCGC
>JAGQUE010000510.1:1810-2065 GCA_020438665.1 Nocardioidaceae bacterium
TGGGCGAGCTCATCGGCGAGGCCCAGCTGATCTATGGCTGGGAGGCCACCGCCGCCGACGTCGCCCCACTCGTGCACGCCCACCCCACCCAGAACGAAGCCCTCGGCGAGGCGCACCTCGCGCTCGCCGGCAAGCCACTCCACTCGCACTCCTAGAAGGATCAGACATGGCCAGCGAAGTCACCCTCCCCGCCCTCGGCGAATCCGTCACCGAGGGCACCGTCACCCGCTGGCTCAAGCAGGTCGGCGACCAGGT
>JAGQUE010000733.1 GCA_020438665.1 Nocardioidaceae bacterium
TCATCAAGGTGTTCGGCAGCGAAGGCAGCGTCGCGTGAAGGCGCTAATCTTCGACTGCGACGGCGTTCTCGCAGAAACGGAGCGTGACGGACACCGGGTCGCGTTCAATCGGATGTTCGCGGAGGAGCACCTCGACGTCGAGTGGACCGAGGAGGGCTACGCCTCGGCGCTACAGGTCGCAGGCGGCAAGGAACGACTGCGCCAGTTGTGTACGCCGGCGTTCATCGAGAAGCACGGTCTGCCGGGCGAGCTGGCTGCGCTTGACGAACTAGTCGCCTCGTGGCACCGGCGCAAGACGGAGATTTTCCTCGAGCTCGTCGCCGAAGGCCGGATGCCTTCTCGAGCTGGCGTCCGACGCCTCGCGGAGGAAGCACATGCCAGCGGTTGGCGGCTGGCCGTCGCCTCCACCTCGGCTCTCGAGTCGGTTGAGGCAATCGCTCGCCAGGCGCTCGGGGAGGACCTCGTGGCCACGTGCAGGATCGCTGCCGGTGACATGGTCACTGACAAGAAGCCTGCGCCCGCGATCTACCTCCATGCGGCGAGCATGTTGGGAGTCTCGCCTGAAGACACCGTGGCCGTGGAGGACTCGCGCATCGGGGTGAACGCCGCGGTGGCAGCCGGGATGCGCGTTGTGGCCACGGTCAGTCATTACACGGCTGATGAAGACTTGTCTGCCGCCGACGTCGTTGTGGACGGTCTCGGGGAACCCGACGGTAGTCCAGTCACGGTCTACCAGAACCACATAGCAGCAGAGATCAATACCCATGTGTCGTTGGATCACGTCGCTTTGATGGTGGGCTCTCCGTCAGCCCTCAGTGGAGCGGCCCAGTCAAAGGTGAAGCCATGGAGATAATCAGCGATGTCGTCATCTACATCATGATGGCGTTTGTACTCATCGGCGCGGTAGCGGCCATCAGAGACGATCAGAATGGGCTGGGGAAAGAGTTCCTTCAGGGCATCCATTCGATCGGATACCTGTTCATCCCAGTGGCCGGAGTAATGGCTGCGCTGCCCTACTTGAGCACATTCATCGAGAAGTTTCTCGGGCCCATATGGTCCGCTCTGGGTGCGGATCCGTCGATGGCCGCCACCACCTTCATTGCCACAGACATGGGTGGCTATCAACTGGCGGAGGCGACGGCGCACAGTAACGGCGACTGGATAACCGCCATGGTAACGGGCTACATGGCTGGAGCGACCATCGTGTTCAGCATCCCTGTGGGTCTGGCGATGTTGCGGCGAGTCGACCACAAGTACATGGCACTGGGCATCATGTCAGGCATCCTCACTATCCCGATCGGGGTCGTGGTGACTATGACCATCATCCTGGTGACCAAGGCCACCATCCGGTCGGAGGTCAGCACCACCGGCGCAGCCAGCACGGAGATCTCCGGCTTGGACTGGGCTTCTCTCGCCGGCAACATGCTGCCGCTTGTCATCATCGTGGCCCTCATCGCAACCGGCCTAAAGGTGGTGCCGGACATCATGATTAAGATCTTCATGGTCTTCGGCCGCTTCATCGACGCGGCGGTCAAGCTCCTGTTGGCTGTCTCGATCGTCGAGTACTTCACCGGCATCTTCACGCGCATCTTTGGCTCCTGGGGTTTCGGCACCATCATCGCCACTCCGGATGACACGTTCCGTCCGTTGGAGGTGGCCGGCTACGTAGGAATCATGCTGGCTGGCGCCTTCCCGATGGTGTACGCGATCCAGAAGTACCTGTCGCGACCACTGGCAGCGGTCGGCTCGAAGTTCGGCATCAGCGAGACCGGCATGGCTGGGATCCTGGGGGGGACGGCGAACATCCTCGCTCTCTTCCACCTGATCAAGGACATGCCAGCCAAGGACAAGGTGTTGGCGATCGCATACGCGACGACCGGGGCATTCCTTTTGGGTGACCACCTGTCATTCACGGCGAACTTCCAGCCAAATCTGATCGTCCCGATCCTGATTGGCAAGCTCGCTGCCGCCATCCTCGCCATGGTGCTCGCCTACATGATCGCTGTGCCGACCGCTCGCCGCCTGGAAGCGGCCGATCTCGAGTCCGCCATCGACGACCTAGACGTGAACCCGGGGATGGTCGCTGAGACGAAGGATTCCAACCAATGAGTGCTGTCTCGAACAGCGAAGTCTCCATCGGCCCACCGTGCGTGCGACATGCGGTGACTCGACTCTGGCCCAAGGCGACCTGGGCCGCCGTACCGCTCGACGGCGGCATGACGAACCGGAACTTCAAAGTCGCAGTGCACACCGCGGAGGGTGAGCGGCGTACCGTGGTTGTCCAGGAGCAGTTGCCGGACCAGCACGCCGGACGAGTGGGCATCCGGCGTGAGAACCAGACGCGCACCATGACTGATCTGGTCGACCTTGGCCTCGCGCCACGGGTGATTGCTCATTGGGAGGATCCGCGGGTTCTGGTCGTCGAGTTCATCGACGGCACGTTGATGTCCGCGGTCGCAGATCGGCTCGCTGCCATAACCCTCGTCGGTCGAGCACTCGCCAAACTTCACAGGCACACGCGGGGCACGACCATGAGGGGTCTCATCTCCGATCCGTTTACCGGCACGGCATGGATCTTGAACGAGGTGAAGAGCGAGTCCCCCGACCTGGCAAAGGAGTTCGGCTGGACGCTGGACATCTTGGCCCGAATCGAGACTGCCCGAGGTGCGTATACGCCGAGTGTGCTCCATTCGGACGTTTCCGAGGGCAACGTGCTCATCCTTCCCGATAGAGCGATGCTCATCGACTGGGAGTACGCCGGAGCGGGCGATCCGTTCTACGACGTTGGGGATTTTGCTGAGAAGGCGAAGCTCACGTCCTCCGAGGAGGAGGTGCTCTTGCAGTCGTACGAAGGCAACGCATCGCAGGCCTCCCTGGCCGTGACGCGCCTATACCGGTTCGTAAGCATGTTGCGCGAGGGGTTGTGGTCCGTCAGCGCGGGCGCGACGGGCTTCCTGGAGTTCGACTATGCCAGTTATGCGCAGTCCTGCCTGACGCGGATGACAGAGATCTCGCAGTCGACCGAGTTCGGTGCCAGCTTGCACCTGCTCGAGCGTATTCAAGAGGAGAAGAACTGAGTTGGCTCAGACAGACGCTATGGAGATCCCCGTGGCCGTGCCATCGGAACGCTTCCACATCAGACAGGGAGACGAGCGCTACGTCCGCCGGCTTCCACGCCATGTCACTCGTGGGATCGGGGACGGAAAGGTCGAAGTCACGGGCCGATTCCGCGAGGTGGTGGATCTCTTCGGCCAGGGTCATGAGGAAACCCTGTGGGTTTCGGATCGAGACTGATACAACCGGTTCGGCGACAAAGGTCGACCTCGTACGGGACATCGGGTTCGAACGCGGCGGCATCCCCCGGCCCACGCCGCTGTTGTTCTCGGCCGACTCCGCCAACCCCTACGAGGTCT